>CADBOY010000188.1 GCA_902796405.1 uncultured Lachnospiraceae bacterium
ATTCGTAGATTCCGATCTCGGCGATGAGATCCTGGCGGAACCTTCGGATAATCAGATCGGTGTTACTGGTCTGTTCTACACGGAAGACGGTTTCCGTAACTTCTTCTTCAAGGAGCCGGTCAAGGGAATTGACGATCTCAAGGGCAAGAAGATCCGCGTTTCTTCCGACCAGATTATGACCGGTATGGTTGAGGGCCTTGGCGCTTCTCCTACGGTTGTGTCCTTCAATGAACTCTACAGCAGCCTGCAGTCCGGTGTTGTTGACGGTGCTGAGCAGCCGCTCGCTCCGTACGAGTCCAATGCGTTCAATGAAGTTGCTCCGTACATCCTTCTCGATGAGCACACGCTGGCTACGTCTTCCGTTGTTATCGCTGACTCCTCGCTGGCCAAGCTGACTGATGATCAGGTTGCGGCTCTGAAGGAAGCCGGCAAGAAGACCGAAGAGTACTGCAAGCAGCTTTCCGCGGACAGTGATGCGAAAGTCCGCAAGGACCTGGAGAGCAAGGGAGTTACTTTTGTTGAGGTTGAGGACAAGACGCCTTACCGCGATGCCTGCGCTGATGTGATCAAGCAGTTCACGAGCGGTGTCGAGGATACCTATCAGGCCATTCTGGATCTCGCGTAATCTCAGGATTTGGTTTCAAACGGCCGGGCAGGATTCCGGTAATCCTGCCCGGCCGTTTTGAGAGAAGGATCAGAAACCATCGCCTGCGGGCGGCCGGAATCAACCGCCGCTCCAGCGAACGAAGGAGATCAAGAAAAATATGACAAAGAAAATCGAGAACTTCATGACGCATGTGTACAACGTCGTCATGGTGATATGCAAATTATTCCTGATTGCGGAAGTAGTTATCACTTCGTATGCCGTTCTGGGCCGCTATCTCGGACAGATCATCCCCATCTTCGATGATCCCGCCTGGAGCGAAGAAATTGTCCTGACCTGCATGATCTATATGTCATTCTTCAGTGCCGCGCTGGCGATCCGCAAGAGAACGCACATCCGAATGACTTCCCTGGACCGGTTCCTCCCGAAGATTCTGGTTGAGGTCCTGGACATTGTCGGTGACGTGCTGGTGCTGATCTTCTCCCTGATCATGGTGGTAGTGGGCTTCCGCTACTGCCTGTCAATCAACGCCCATGTCACTTATACCAGCCTTCCGTGGCTTTCCAAATTCTGGCTGTACGCCCCGGTTCCCCTTGCCGGAATCGCGATGGTGCTCTTTCAGGTTGAGGTGCTGTGCCAGCACATCAGTGAGTACTTCATAAAGAAGGAGGAGAAGCAATGATTACGAATTCTACAGCAATAGCGATACTGATCATATCATTCCTGGTGATGATAGCGCTCCGCATTCCGATTGCCTACGCGGTCGGTCTTGCCTCTACGTTCTGTCTGCTGTATCTGGGCGTACCGCTCAACAACATCTGCCAGCAGATGGTCAAGGGACTGAATTCCTTCTCCCTGATGGCTGTTCCGTTCTTCATCACGATGGGCTGCATCATGGGAACCGGCGGAATCTCCGACAAGCTGATTGCTCTGGCGGATTCCCTGGTCGGCTGGATGCACGGCGGACTTGCCATGGTGAATATTCTCGCCTCTTATTTCTTCGGCGGCATCTCCGGTTCCGCGACAGCGGATACGGCTTCCATCGGAAAAATGATGATCCCGATGATGGTGGATGCAGGATACGACGATGATTTCTCAACGGCCGTCACGATCACTTCCTCGGTAGAGGGCCTTCTGGTTCCGCCGAGCCACAACATGGTCATCTACGCGACAGCGGCCGGCGGCGTATCCGTGGGCGCTCTGTTCATGGCAGGTTATCTGCCCGGTGCGGTGCTCGCGATCTCTCTGATGGTTGGCTCTTACATTATCTCGATGAAGAGAAACTATCCCCGCGGCGACAAGTTCAGCATGAAGGTGTTCATCAGGCAGCTGGGCCGCTCCATCTGGGCTCTGCTGGCCGTGCTGATCGTCGTGGTTGGCGTGGTCTGCGGCGTGTTCACTGCAACCGAGTCTGCCGCTATCGCCGTGGTCTACAGTATCGTGGTCAGCATGGCAGTTTACCGCGGCATTACCTGGAAGGGTCTGTGGCAGGTCCTCGGTGAGTGCATCGATACACTGGCCATCGTCCTGATCCTCTGCGGAACGTCCAGCATCTTTGGCTACTGCCTGACTTATCTGCACGTGCCGGATCTGGCGACGACGGCGATCACGTCGCTCACCAGCAACCGTGTCCTGCTGATTCTTCTGATCAACCTGATTCTGCTGGTTCTGGGCTGCATCATGGACATGGCCCCGATTATCCTGATCGCAACCCCGATCCTCTTCCCGCTTGCCACGAGCATCGGCATTGATCCGGTTCAGTTCGGTGTCATCATGATCCTTAACTGCGGCATCGGTCTGCTGACGCCGCCGGTCGGAACCTGCCTGTTCATCGGCTCCGCCGTATCGGGCGTGAAGATCGAGCGGATTGTCAAGGCAACCCTTCCTTTCTATCTTTGCATGATTATCGTTCTGCTGATGATCAGCTTCATACCGGGCATCAGTATGCTGCTGCCGCACCTGTTCGGATATTGACCGCCAGGCAGAACGTCAGCTGCGGTGTTTCTTCCGGTACTGCAGCGGACCGATGCCGGCCTTCTGCTTAAACAGACGGGAGAAGGAGCTGGCATTCAGATAGCCGGTCTTCTGACTGATGATATCCATGGAATAATCTGTACTGATCAGCAGGGTCTTGGCCTGCGTGATCCGGACATGCGCCAGATATTCGCTGACGGACATCTGGAGCACTTCCCGGAAATTATTGTAGAGCTGAGTCTTGCTGATCAGAAACTCACGAGTGATATCGTCCAGTGAGATCGGTTCAGCAAAGTGAGTATCGATATACTTGCAGACCTCATAAACCTGGTTCGAATGCTGCTGGTAGGAGATCGTGTGAGGGGTGCTGCAGGTCTGATGATACAGCTGATTCACGTAGATCAGCAGTTCTCCCAGGCGGAGCCGCTGCTGCAGCTGATTCATCTGCGCGCTGATCGGTGAAGCGGCTGCATCGATGGTAAGCCCTTCCTGATAGGAACTCTCCAGGCGGTGGAGAGCGTCATTGATCGGAACAATCAGATCCGGTGTCGGAAGCAGAACCAGACAGCGTTCTGAGTGATACATGAAGCAGTCAAGCAGGTTGATCTCCGGCGTGTTCATGGGGAGTACGAGATCTGGATTGAAGTAGAGGACGTACCGGTCGCAGAGTCCGCTCCCCGGCATGGAATCAATGTAGTGGAGCGACATGGAATTGAGCAGAAGAACACTGCCGGCCGGAAGATGACGGGCATCGTGCTCCTGGTAGCAGATCAGGTTGTCGGAGATGGCATATACCAGCTCGAGATTCGAGTGCAGGTGAAAGATATCCTTCTCCGTTCGCGGCGTGATCTTGTGCTGAATATTTAAATCATCCGGGAATTTTTCGCGGTACTGATAGTATTCGGAATGCATGGCCCTCTCCTGATTGCTGAATCTTTCTCATATTGTATCACACACTTAAGCAAAATGTAAAAGTTGATCGGATTTGCCTGAATATGGTGAGAGCCAGGGGCGGCATAATCCGGAGTATCGCATAGTTGTGCGGAGAGACCGCGTAGGCGGGATGGCTTCGCAAGTGGAGGAAAATAGAGCAATGGAAAATCTTCGTAAATATCTGGACGATCTGGAGAGCCGTCTCGATGAGGAGCAGGAGGAAGCCCTCCTGGCGGATTACTACCGGTTTGCCGACCGGAAGATGACGGACCGCAGCTATTTCAAGCCGTCCAGAAAGCCCGCTCCGAGTAAGGTAGAGTGGGAAAAGGTCTGTTTCAATGACACGCTGAACGACTACGACAAGATGCTCTACAAGCAGCTTCTCCGTGCGAATGACCAGCTTGCGGACGGCGGCGGTGAGCTGCTCTCCTACCGTGCCAACTTTGGAACCGGCCTGATTCCGAGCATGTTTGGCTGTGAGGTGCGGGAGCTTCCGCGGGAACAGGACTCTCTGCCCGGCCCGATTCATCTGACATGGGATCAGATCCTGAAGATCAATGAGAACTACCGGGATGGAATCCTTCCGGATGTCCGCTCCGGACTGGGTCAGAAGACGATCGATGCGGCGCATCACACGGAGGAGGTCCTGAAGGATTATCCGAAGCTTCAGAAGTACCTGCATATCTATCAGCCGGATACACAGGGACCCTGCTCGCTGGTGGAAGCGATCGTCGGCAGCGATTTCTATCTGAAACTGTTTGATGAAGAGGATGAGATCAACACGCTGGTTGAGGCGATCACGGAGGAATTTATCCGCTACATGAAGCTGTGGAAGCAGGAGTTCCCGTTCTGCGGCAATGATTATGCCATGGATTACGGCCTGCTCTATAAGGGCGGCATCATGATCCGTGAGGACGCCTGCACGAATATCTCAGCCTCGATGTATGAGGAGTTCTTCCAGGATGCGGATCAGAAGATTCTGGATACGTTCGGCGGCGGAGCTGTTCACTACTGCGGACACGGAGATCATCTGGCCGAGTCATTTGCAGAACTTAAAGGACTGACGGCGGTCAACATGTCCCAGCCGGATATGAATGATATGGACGGCAAGATCTATCCGAACACGATCGACAAGAACATCCAGATCATCGGAATGCCGAGCTTTGAGGTGAGAAGAACGGATCGCCACCACATCAACCTGAAAGGCATGGTTCATGTCGGTGTCTGCGTGGCAGCATGGATGGGCGAGCCGGAAACCGATCCTCGCGGTGAGGATTGCTGAGACAGAACATGACGAAATATCCGCCGGCGGCAGACCGCAGCAGACCGCAGATGATGAAATCTGCTGCCGGCGGACAGGCAAACAGAGAACGTATCACCGAAAGGCAGCAGAAAACGTACAGGCAGATGTATTTCTGCCGCGGGTGTGTCCCGGAGATGGCACAGGCTGCCGCCGAGGCGGCAGGAAGGAGACTGAAGATGGAAAAGCTAAATTACAGCACGCTGAAAAAGAGCGGGTACGATGGATATATCCTGAAGGAAGCTCCGGAGAAGGTTCTTCAGTTCGGCGAGGGCAATTTCCTTCGCGCGTTCGTAGACTATTGGTTTGATATGGCGAACGAAAAAGCCGGTTTCAATGGCAAGGTGGCGCTTGTTCAGCCGATCAGCATGGGCCTTACAAAGATGATCAACGAGCAGGAGGGTCTGTACACCCTGTACCTGCGCGGCTCGGAGAAAGGGCAGAAGGTCGACGACAAGCGGGTTATCTCTTCGGTGAGCCGCTGCCTGAATCCCTATGAGCAGGATGGCTGGGACGCGATGATGAAGATCGCCCAGTCCAAGGATCTGGAATATGTCGTTTCCAATACGACCGAAGCCGGCATCGTCTATGATCCCGCCTGCCAGTTCTCCGATGTGCCTGCCGCTTCATTTCCGGGCAAGCTGACCCAGGTTCTGTATCACCGGTTCCAGGCAGGCGGATCGCCTCTTACGATTCTGTCCTGCGAGCTGATCGATAACAATGGCAAGGAACTGGAGAAATGCGTCGGGCAGTATATCCGCCAGTGGCAGCTCGGAGATGAGTTTGCCGCATGGTGTGGCAAATGCCTGTTCTGCTCTACTCTGGTGGACCGGATTGTTCCGGGCCGCGTCCGTGATCCGGAGGAAAAGAAGAGGATGGACGAAGCCAATGGCTATGTGGATGATCTGATCGATGTCGGCGAATGCTTCGGCGTCTGGATTATCGAGGGCCCGGCGGAACTCGAGGAGAGGCTGCCGTTCAGGAAGGCCGGTCTCAACGTTCATGTTGTTCCGGATGTTACTCCGTACAAGAAGCGCAAGGTGCGCATCCTGAACGGCGCACACACCGGCTTCGTTCTTGGGGCGTATCTCGCGGGCTTTGACATTGTGCGGGACTGCATGCACGATGATACGGTGAAGGGCTTCATGAATCAGATGCTCTATGATGAAGTGATTCCGACGCTGCCTCTGGACAAGAAGGATCTGACCGAGTTTGCGGCGGCGGTGGAGGATCGGTTTAACAACCCCTTCGTCAACCACGAACTTCTCAGCATCAGCCTGAACTCCACCTCCAAGTGGCGCGCCAGAGACCTTCCGTCGATGGAAGAGTATGTGAAGACCGAAGGAAAGCTCCCGGTTTGCCTGACAATGTCGCTGGCGGCGTATATCGCTTTTTATACCTGCGACATTCAGCGCAGAGACGAGCAGGGTCTTGTCTGCCGGCGTCCGGCAGGCAATGAGTACACCGTCCGTGACGACAGCTGGGTGCTGGATTTCTATGAGGCGCACAAGAATACCGCGGTACCGGAACTGGTGCACGATGTTCTCACGAATGAGAAGATGTGGGGACAGGATCTCACGCAGATTGACGGACTGGAGAAAGCAGTCACCGAGGATCTGGAGATGATCCGCAGCAAGGGCGCAAAGGAAGCATTTGCTTCCTGCCTGAAATAAGAAGATATTTTCCTCCGGGCATGCGGGACAGGGGGTTCGCCTGTCCGGAGGATTTCCCTTTTCACAGATAAGGAGACTGATCATCATGAAGAAGTTTATGGATGCGGATTTTCTGCTCTCCACGCCGACTGCGCAGAAGCTGTTCCACGGCGTAGCGGAGAAGATGCCGATTGTTGACTATCACTGCCACATCAATCCGAAGGAGATCTGTGAGGACCGCCGGTTCAAGAATATCACGCAGGTCTGGCTGGGCGGAGATCATTACAAATGGCGCCTGATGCGTTCTGCCGGCGTGGACGAGAAGTACATCACCGGGGATGCCTCTGACCGGGAGAAGTTCCAGAAATGGGCAGAGTCTCTGGAGCTTGCCATCGGCAATCCGCTCTATCACTGGAGTCATCTGGAGCTTCAGCGCTACTTTGGATATGAGGGGATCCTGAATGGCAGAACCGCGGAGACCGTATGGAATCTCTGCAATGAGAAGCTGCAGAATGATCCGGACATGACGGTGCGCGGCCTCATCCGCCAGTCGAATGTCCGCCTGATCTGCACAACGGACGATCCGGTGGATACGCTGGAATATCATGACCGGATTGCCGCTGACGACAGCTTCGATGTGAAGGTTCTTCCTGCCTGGAGACCGGACAAGGCGATGAACATTGAGAAGCCGGAGTACCTCGACTATCTTGCGAAGCTGGAGGCCGCTGCCGGCGTGAAGATCGACAGCTTTGCCGCTCTGAAGAAGGCTCTGCACATCCGTATGGATTATTTCGACAAGCGCGGATGCACCGTTTCCGATCATGCCGTGGAGTACATGATGTACGCGCCGGCTTCGGAAGAAGAGATTGAGCAGATCTTTGCCAGCCGCCTGGCAGGAAATGCGGTGAGCCGGGAAGAGGAGAGAAAGTTCAAGACCGCCTTCCTGCAGTTCGCCGCCTCCGAGTACACTAAGAGAGACTGGGGAATGCAGATTCACTTCGGCTGCCGCCGAGACAACAATGGAGAGATGTACCGGAAACTGGGACCGGATACGGGATATGACTGCATCAGCAATTATGCACCGTCTTCGGAGATGGCCGCCTTCCTGGATTCGCTGCATGAAGCGGGAAATCTTCCGAAGGTCGTGCTGTACTCTCTGAATCCGAACGACAATGCAGCGATCACCACCATACTGGGCTGCTTCCAGGATGGCAGCATCGCCGGCAGGATTCAGCAGGGCAGTGCCTGGTGGTTCAATGATCATAAGGTGGGAATGACGGAGCAGATGACCACCCTGGCCAATGAAGGCGATCTGGCCGGATTCCTTGGTATGCTGACGGATTCCCGAAGTTTCCTTTCCTACACACGTCACGAGTATTTCCGCCGCATTCTCTGCGAGCTGATCGGCGGATGGGTGGAAAATGGGGAATATCCGGATGATGAGGAAGCGCTTACCAGGATCCTCAAGGGCATCTGCTACAACAACGCAGTCCGGTATTTCCGGTTCCCTGTGAGTGAGGAATAATATGGGGAAGATCATACGTATCCATCCGAAGGACAATGCCGCGGTGGCGCTGGAGAGCGTCAGCCGCGGTGAGGCCCTCGAAACAGAGGGAATTCAGGTAACCGCTAGTGATGACATTCCGCGGGGGCATAAGATTGCCCTCGTTGATATCCCGGCCGGTGCACCGGTGCTCAAATACGGTACACCGATTGGCTCTGCGATCCGCGATATTTCTGCGGGAGAATGGCTTCACACGCATAATGTGCGGACGAACCTCTCCGGTGAGAAGGATTATGTCTACGATAAGAAGGAATGCCGTCTCACGCCGCAGGCCCCGGCGACATTCTCCGGTTATATGCGCGAAGACGGCCGTGCCGCGGTCCGCAACGAGATTTGGATAGTTCCGACGGTCGGCTGCGTCAACGGCATTGTGAAGCGTCTGGCAGAGGAAAACCAGGATCTGGTGCAGGGAAGCATCGACGGAATCTTTGCATTTACTCACCCCTATGGCTGCTCACAGACCGGCGAAGATCATGCCAGAACCCGAAAGCTTCTCGCGGATCTTGTTCGCCATCCGAATGCCGGGGCGGTGCTGGTGGTGAGTCTGGGCTGCGAAAATCTCACGCACGAGCAGTTCCTGGAGGAGCTCGGGGATTATTCCCCGGAGCGGGTGAAGTTCCTGACCTGCCAGCAGGTGGACGATGAATTCAAGGAGGGCCGCCAGCTCCTGGAAGCCTGCGCGGCCTTTGCCTCCCACTATCAGCAGGAAGAGATCACGGCAGATCATCTTGTGATCGGCATGAAATGCGGCGGATCTGACGGACTGTCCGGAATCACGGCGAATCCGACGGTTGGCGCGTTCAGTGATCTTCTCTGCGCGCAGGGAGGAACCACCATTCTGACCGAGGTGCCGGAGATGTTCGGCGCAGAGGGCATGCTGCTCGGACGGTGTGAATCGGAAGAGGTGTTTGCGCGCGCCTGCGAGATGCTGAACGGCTTCAAGAGATATTTCATCGATCACGGGGAGAAGGTGTACGAGAATCCGAGCCCGGGCAACCGGGAGGGCGGCATCACGACGCTGGAGGACAAGAGCTGCGGCTGCGTGCAGAAGGGCGGCACGGCACCGATCGTGGATATTCTGGAATATGGCGATGCGGTGAAGAAAAGAGGC
>CADBOY010000189.1 GCA_902796405.1 uncultured Lachnospiraceae bacterium
CTGTTTGCCCGCTGGCTAAGATGTATACGCTGGGAAGTACATTCATTCCGTCTCCGAATCACGCCGGCGGTCTCCGCTATCATGGCATGAGCAGCATCGTGTCGGAGCTGTATGACGAAGGGCTGATTGAAGCTCGTTCCTATGAGCAGACCGAAGTTTTCGCCGCTGCCGAGAAATTCGCCCGCTGCGAGGGTATCCTTCCTGCCCCGGAATCCAGCCACGCCATTAAAGCGGCGATGGATGAGGCGATCAAGTGCAAGGAAACCGGCGAGGCGAAGAACATCGTATTCGGCCTGACCGGAACCGGCTACTTTGATATGACTGCTTATCAGCAGTACAACGACGGAACCATGACAGACGAAATTCCGACAGACGAGGATATTCTCCGGAGTCTGTCCCATGTTCCTCAGTTCCCCGGTAATGAAGTAAAGAGATAACTGTGATGAACCGAAGATCTCCGGCATCTGCCGGAGATCTTCGACTATATACGGGCCATATAACCAGTACCTATTACCCACCGGCAGCAGACGGAAAACCAACTTGAATAGTGTTTGGATTTATAATATAATGTTGATATGATAATCCGCAGCCGGTGAGGAACGATCCGGGGCTGTTATCCGTTCAGGGCAGAATAATCGCCATGAACAGTATTATTTTAAGGAGGAAGACGGCTATGGTTCAGGTTATTTCAGGACGGAAAGGAAAAGGAAAAACAAAGATTCTTCTCGACAGAGTGAATCAGTCGGTGAAGACCGCGCATGGCACGATCGTTTATCTTGACAAGAGCACGAAGCATATGTTCGAACTCAGCAATCGTGTCCGTCTCATCGATGTTTCCCAGTATCCGCTGAAGAGTTATGAGGCTTTCCTTGGATTCCTCTGCGGAATCATTTCTCAGGATCATGACCTTCAGGAGATGTATCTTGACAGTTTCCTTACCATCGCTCATTGTGATAACAAGACAATTGAGCAGGCCGTCAATGATCTTGAAGCTGTTGGAAAACAGTATGACGTTACCTTTATTCTCAGTGTTTCCGAGGACAATGACAATCTTCCTGAGAATGTTCAGAAGGTTACGACTGATGCCCTTTGATCTGCAGCCTGACACATCCTCATGATTTATTTGTTATAATTAATAATTGAACTGTGATCAAATCGGAACGGATGGGCAGCAAGATAGCCAGCCCGTCCGTTCTTCGTTGTACGTGGCAGTATTTTCCCGCGATGCCGCAAGTCACCCGACTACTGGAGAGGAGAAGAGAGGATGGCCCGCAAATCCGACAAGGTAATATCCTACCGAAGACCATTTCACTGGAATATCGGCATTGTAGTCTTTCTCGTAGTCCTGCTCTACCTGTTCATTCAAGTCGTTTCCTATCTTACCAGAGAGCATATTCAGATCTATGAAGTCGGACAGGTTAGTACCGTGGTTCAGGATACCAATTATACCGGCCTGATTCTGCGCTCGGAGGAAATTCAGAATGCCGCCGCCGACGGATATCTCAACATTCGCATTCCGGATGGAGACCGAGCCGCCGCCGGGGAAACGGTATGTACGATCGATGCCACCGCGAGCACCTCGGCCGATCTAACCAAGGAACAGGCGAAGGGTGTCACCCTTACGGATTCACAGACTCTCGCGCTTCGAAAGAAGCTGATTGGTTTTTCATCCACATATCGTCCCTCTTCATTTTCCTCCCTCTATGATATGAAGGGCAGCCTGCAGAGTCAGCTACTCGGGTACTATGAAGCCGCCGACTCCGGACAGAGCACTCTGTCTGATGGAAGAGGCCTTTCTCCGGTGAATACGGCCTCAAGCGGGGTAATTGAATATTATACAGATGGTCTGGAGAATCTCACAGAAGATCATCTGACCTCCAAATACATCAGTGATGACGGATATTCACGGACCATGGTTTCTTCCGGAGAGAAGATATCGTCCGGTACACCAGTCTGCAAGACAATTACCGATGAGACCTGGTATGTTTATCTGCCGCTGAGCTCAGAAGATCAGGCAGCGCTCTCCGAACAGAATTCCATAACGCTGCTGTTTCATGATGCGAATATTGAAGCAAAGGCAGGCTTCTCGCTGTATACCGCCTCTGACGGGACGATCCTTGGAAAATGCGAACTGAATGACTACATGGTAGAGCTGGCGGATAAACGCTATGTTTCCGTTACTGTAGAAAAGTCAAAAATACCCTCCATGAATGTCAGTGGACTGAAAATTCCCAAGAGCGCCGTGGTCAGTCAGGATTTCTATATCATTCCGACAGCTTACGCTGCGAGAGGCGGAAACAGCAGCGAGATTGGATTCTACGAGCAGACTGCTGACGGAGCAGCCTTTGTACAGCCTGCCATCTACGCGAAAACGGATGATTTCTACTTTGTTAGTGAGAAGGATATTCGTGCTGGCACGGTCCTTCTGATGCCTTCAGAGGACCAGAAAGTCCCAGAAGAAGGGACGGTGGCTGATGAAGCTGCATCCTCTGCCGCAGTGAGCGCAGGGGCCACTTCCGCTTCAGCAGAGGGCGTAAAGTCCACATACGCGGCCTCTGAGAGCGCGGGATCCGGTTCCGCTGCGGCAGAAGGAGCGGCTGAGACGACTACAGCATCTGCTGCGGCAGAGAGCAGTACAGCGGAACAGAGCACATCCGCTGCCGCAGAGAATCCATCGGATCAGACCTCTTCCGATGCGGCAGGGAGCACAAGCGCAGGTTCCAGCTATACCATCGGGGAAACCGGATCTCTTCAGGGGGTTTATACCTGCAACCGAGGCTATACCGTCTTCCGACGGATTGATTCTCTGGATGAAAATGAAGATTATCTCATCATAGCTGTCGGTACGGACTATGGAGTCGATGTCTATGACCGGATTGTGCTGAATGGCAATATGGTACAGGAGGGTCAGATGATTTATTAATCAAAGCTGAGTTTCATGCCGTTTCCTCTCATCATCCCAAGTGATCGGCGAACCGGCGTAACCTTCCAGAAATGCACAGCCTTACTGTGCTGCTGAGTCATCGGATATACCCTGGGAACCGGAAATTCTTTTTCTTCAAGGTTGACAGACTGACACAAA
>CADBOY010000190.1 GCA_902796405.1 uncultured Lachnospiraceae bacterium
CCGCCGCAAGAACGCCAGCATCCTCCGCCGGAGCGAGCCGCCCCAGCTGCGCGGAAAGCACCTCCCGGATCCGGCGCAGCGACTCCCCGAGCCGGTCTGTCTTCCTCTCCAGAACGGCAGAGGAATCCGGCATCACAAAAAGGTCGATTCCCTGCGCCTGATAATGAGACCGCAGGTTAAACTGCCCGGGATTTCCCGGCTCCTCCCACTGACGGATCTCCCCATGCACGCTGATCCTCCAGCCAATCTTCCAGCTGTCCGCCTCGTCCGTATAAACTAAGACGCCCCGGACCCGGCAGGACCGACCTGCTGCAGTTATTGTTGCCCCGGAAAGACGCACGGTCTCCCCGGATGCCGCCGGGCTGACCTGCTTTACCTGCCCTGCTGCGGTGCCGTAAACCGCGCTTCTTCCTGCCATCGTCCGCTCCGCCGCAGAGGAACCGGCAAGCCGCATCCCGAAAGCAGTCATGATCAGTTCCAGCGCCGCCCAGGCGGCAAGCAGAAACAGTAAAGGTCTCCTCATCCATCCTCCTTGCTCCGGAAAGATCCCGCGCAGATCCATCAGAACAAAATAGCGGCGGTGCACTCTCTTTCTGCCTCTGAGAGTACATCGCCGCTAACGCGATCTGCTTTTCTGCTGTCACATCTTTCCGGCTTTTGATTTCCAGGTTTTCCTGGAATTCCTTCTCTTCGCTTTCTCCGTTCCCCGGTTATGGAAAAGAATCGGCTCCGCTTTTCCTGGAATCACTTGACAGCGGCTGCCCCTGCCGGTGCTGCTCCGCCGGATGTCGTCTGAGCTGCGTCGCCTTCTGCCTTCTGATCCTCCCTGGCTGGCGTCGTCTCTGCCGCTTTCGTCTGGGCTGCTCCGTCCGCTGCTTTCTGATCCGACTGAGTCGACCCGGCTGGCGCCGTCTCCACCGCCGTCTGAGCGGCTTCGGCAGCCGGTGCTGCCGTCGTCTGTGCGGCAGACGAGGCATTATCCGCTGCCGGGGTCTCCGAGCCGGACGCGCTCTTTCCTTCCGCCCATTCCGAGACCAGCGTGTAGTCTGCCACCAGCGGCGCCGCCAGAGAGATATTATCCGCAATCTGAATATCCGAGGAACCCTCTACTGCGATCTGAACCTGATCCACCTCCGGCAGTTCCGTCAGCGAATTGACAATGGCGTAGACCGCAAGGATCTCCGGTACATTCAGTGCCTGATTGATGAATTCCTCACTGAGATTCACGTAACAGGTGCGGTTGCGCACACTGATTCCGAGCACGCTCGTCGTCGGTGCAATTACCGGCTTCCTGTCTCCCTCCTTCGGCCCTTCAATCAGCTGCTGCATCACCGCTTCTTCCAGACCGGTATCAATGCTGATGTCCTTCTCGACCACCTGCTGCACCAGCGAAGTTCCCGTCGCATCGGCATAATACAGCGTCATGGAAACGTGGCGCTGCTGATTGACATCATTGTTCACATGGTCCAGAAACGCGTCCGCCGTAATCTCTCCCACCGGCGTGCCATCGGCCTCGCAGAGCGGCTGGCCGTTGATATAAATCTGCACTCCTTCGGCGCCCGTCGCGCGGAGCATGGTCTTGACCAGCGCCGCACGGCAGAGTGTTTCACTCCGCGTTCCGATCTGCGGATAATTTCCCGTCAGATACAGAATGAGACTCTGATCCTGCCACGCGACCTGATCCAGACTGAGATCCGCGGGAACCGCCGCCTTCCCGTCAGGGAAGGAACCACCTGTCAGAATCTGAAACAGATCCTTTACTTCCTGATCTCCGGTGCTCTTCACCGGGGTGCTGAGGGAGAGCAGCTGCGTCTCCTCTTTGGAAAGATAGTAGACCGTCGCTGTGCCGCCGGCATCTGCCGAAGACTCCGTCTCTCCGCCCGTTAAACCGCAGCCGGAGAAAACCATGCCGAAGGCAGAGCAGACTGCGAGGAGCAGCGCGGCCCATGAATATTTCCGGCTCATTGCTCCTCCTTCTCGCTGACATAGTGCAGCGGAATCCGAATGACGAATGTCGTTCCTTCACCATACTTGCTGTAGGCCCGGATTTCTCCGTGGTGCAGCGTGACAATACTCTTGGAGATGGACAACCCGAGTCCTGTGCCTCCGGTCTCCCGCGAGCGGGCCTTGTCCACGCGGTAGAACCGCTCGAAGATATGACTGAGTGCGTCCTCCGGGATTCCCACACCGGAATCGGAAACCTTGATGTAGAAATACTGGTAGTCCGCGTTCAGCGAGACCTTGACCCAGCCATTGTCCTTGTTGTACTTGATGGCGTTCTCCACCAGGTTCGTCACCGCCAGCGTCAGTTTTACCTCATCGATGTCGGCGATGACCGGCCGGTAGCTCTCAAACAGCAGCTCGATATGCCGCACTTTGGCAATCGGCGCCAGACGCTTCAGGATCAGCTCCATCTTCTCATTGACGTTCGTGCGCTCAATGTTCAGCACGACGGCATTGTTGTCCAGGCGGGACAGCGACAGCAGATCGTCAATGATCTTGCTCTCACGGTCGATCTCTTCGGAGATATCCTTCATGAAATCCTGATAGAGCTCCACCGGAGCGCTGTCCATCGTCATCAGAGAATCCGCAAGCACCCGCATCGATGTGATCGGGGTCTTCAGCTCGTGCGCCACGTTCGAGACAAACTCCTGCCGGGACTGGTCCAGTGCCTGCAGCTTCTCCTGCGTCCGGTTGAACGCGTCGCTGATGCGCGCCGTCTCCCGGTAGTGATAAACCCGCACCGGTTTGCTGCTGCTGTCTGCGGCATTGCTGATTTCCTGTGCAAGTGTGTTCAGAGGGCGCATCGTGGCGTAAAGAAGCAGCAGATCGATGACCACCAGGGCCAGAATGCAGATGACCTCCAGCACCTGAACGGTTCTCTGCTGCGAACGGATCGGCTTCTCGACGGACTGCATGTCCGCATTCACCACAACCACCCCGAGAATGGAAGAGGATCCATCCATGGACAGAATCGGTTCGGCGAAATACATCGTCTGCGTCCCGCTGTCATAATGGTGCTCGTATCCTCCCTGCGAGGCAGCCAGCACATCGTCCGCGATAAAATATTTGCCGGTATCGCGGGAATAGGTGTCCTTGATGATTTTCAGGTGGGAGTCGACGATCCGGATGCGGCCGCTCCAGTTCTCGGCCATCTGGTCAATCAGTGCATCGTTCAGCTCCCGGGTGCGGCTCGGCGCCGCCTCGAAATAACCAGCCTGAGTGAGCTGATCCATCAGAATTCTCGCCTCGGATTCCATCTGCGAGATGGAGTCCGAGATCTCGGAGCTCAGATAAGATCTCGTGGAGACGTGGTTCACAATGAGCATCGGCAGAATACTCGTCACCAGAATAATCAGAAAGAGCCGGGCACGCATACTGCCCCTGCGCGTCCGGTTCCGCTTTTCAGTCTTTGTAGTAATAGCCGACACCCCATTTCGTATATACATAATGAGGATCGCTGGGATTCTCCTCGATCTTCTCTCTCAGACGCCGGACATGCACATCCACGGTCCGGACATCACCCGGATACTCGAATCCCCAGACTATATTCAGGAGCTCTTCCCGGCTGTAAACCTTCCCGGGATTCGACAGCAGCAGTTCCAGCAGATCGAATTCCTTCGCGGTCAGATTGATCTCTCTGCCTTTGACAAAGACTCTCCGGCTGTCCGTATCCATCTCCAGATCGCGCACCGCAATCCGGTGGCTCTTCTCCTGCTCTTTCACGCGGCTCTTCGTGCTGCGGCGGATGATGGCCTTGATTCTCGCCTTGAGCTCCAGAATGTTGAACGGCTTTGTCACATAATCATCCGCTCCATATTCCAGGCCCATGATCTTATCCATGTCGTCGCTCTTGGCTGTCAGCATGATGATCGGCACATCGGAGAATTCCCGGATCTCACGGCACACCGTCAGTCCATCCATCACGGGGAGCATCAGGTCCAGAAGGATGATGTCATATTCCTTCTGACGCGCCATCTTCAGCGCTTCCCCGCCATCATACGCGCAGTCGACTTCCATGTCGTCCTGCTCGAGGCTGAACCGGATTCCCTTGACGATCAGCTTCTCATCATCTACAACCAGTACCTTGTATGCCATCACTGCATCCTTTCGCATCCGTGCCAGCCTGCCGCGCGCCAGTCCTGACGGCACCGGATTCTCTGTGCGGCCCATGCGCCGCACTTTTCCCCCTGTCTTCCTGAACTTACTTCACAGCAATGTGCCCCTGCAGTTTGGCGAAAGCGCCCTTCTTGATGCCGGGAACCAGCATCACATCCTCCGGAGAAGCAAAAGCTCCCTGCTCCTCGCGGTACCGGATGATCGCCTCCGCCTTCGCCTCGCCGATCCCCGGCAGCGTCATGAGCTCTTCTTTCGATGCCTGGTTGATGTTGACCATGCCGTCTGCTGTCGTTCCGGCACCGGTGGAAGCTCCCTCCGCTGCGCTGCCATCCTGACCGGATGCCTCGTCGCCGTCCGCGCCGCGAAGGCCATCCTTCGCCGCTTCCGCCGTCTCCGCCTCCTGCTTTGTCAGTATGCGCAGCTGCTGGCCGTCAGCCACGGTCTCTGCCAGATTGCAGAACTCCGTATCCGCATCGCCGGAAAATCCGCCTGCCGCCCTGACCGCATCTCCGGCCCGGCTTCCCTCGCTCAGCGCATAGAGTCCGGGATTCCTGACCGCTCCGCAGACAAATACGACAAGAGGAGCAGAACGGCTCTCTGCCAGTGTCCCGGCCGTCCGGCTGGATTCACTCTCTGCCTGTGCATCAGCCGCCCGTCCGGATCCGCTCTCCGCCTGCGTCCCGGCTGTCTGTCCGGATTCGCTCTCTTCCCGCGGCCCGCTCTCCGATGAAAATTCTTCCACCGGAATTCCGATGCCATCCGCTGATCTTCCGCATCCGAAGCACATAAGAAACAGCACCGCGGCCATAATCGCCGCGGTTATCCTTTTTCTATTCCTTTCAGGCATCTTCTCTCCTGTCCCGGAGAACGACACCCCTGCTGTCTTCTTCATTGTACCGAATCCCCCCGGGATTATCAAGCCCGGGAATTCCGGCTGCAGGAAGAATCACCTGCCGCTCTTCGGTCAGGCTCCCGGCTCCAGACGGGCAAGCTTCGCTGCCTGATCTGCTCCAATCAGGGCATCGAGCAGTTCGTCGAGATCTCCGTCCAGGATCTGATCCAGCCGGTGCATCGTGAGATGAATCCGGTGATCGGTCACCCGGTTCTGCGGGAAATTATAGGTGCGGATTTTTTCCGAGCGGTCGCCGGTTCCGATCTGGCTGCGGCGCTCCTCTGCCACGGCATCATGTCTCTTCTCCCGTTCCAGCTCGTACAGGCGGGTGCGGAGAACCTTGAGTGCCTTCTCCTTGTTCTTCAGCTGCGACTTCTCGTCCTGACAGGATATGACGATCCCCGTGGGGATGTGCGTCAGACGCACGGCGGAATCGGTGGTATTGACGCACTGTCCGCCATTTCCCGAAGCACGGAACACGTCAAAACGGCAGTCATTCAGATCCAGCTTGACATCCAGCTCTTCTGCCTCCGGCATCACGGCCACCGTGCTTGTGGATGTGTGAATCCGGCCGCCGGACTCCGTCTCCGGCACCCGCTGAACGCGGTGGACGCCGCTCTCATATTTCATCCGGGAGTAAGCCCCTTCCCCGCTCAGCATGAAGACGATCTCCTTGAGTCCTCCCCGGTCCGTCTCGCTGGCGCTCACCGTATCCACCTTCCAGTGTTTCCGCTCCGCATAGCGAACATACATGCGGAAGAGATCGGAAGCAAACAGCGCGGCCTCCTCTCCGCCGGCTCCGGCCCGGATCTCGACCACAACATTGCGGCTGTCATTCGGGTCCCTGGGAAGAAGCAGAACCTTCAGGCGCTGTTCATTGTCCTGAATTCTCTCGCGGGAAGCGGTGAGTTCCTCTTTCGCGAGCTCCCGCATCTCCTCGTCTTTCTCTTCTTCAAGAAGCGCCAGGCTCTCCTGCTCATCCTCTCTTGCCTTTTTCAGGCTGTTCCAGGCCACAACGAGGGGAGCGAGTTCTGCGGAATCCTTCATCAGCTGACGAAACCGGGACGGATTCGCCGCTACGTCCGGCCGTGAGAGCTCCGCCTGCAGCTCCTCATATCGTTTCTCCACATCTTCCATCTGTTCAAACATGCTCTCACGCTCCTTCCTCTTCCGGGGCACGCGCCGCAATGACGCGGTCTCTTCCTGCGTCATCCCGGATCACCCGGATATCCCGGAAGTCTGCAGCCTCCATCAGATCGGATACCGCTCTGGCCTGTTCAGAGCCGATCTCCAGATAGATCTGCGCATCCTTACGGAGATGAACCAGGCTCTCTGAGGCAATGCGGC
>CADBOY010000191.1 GCA_902796405.1 uncultured Lachnospiraceae bacterium
AAAGCTCCAGCACAGGCATGGAGAAGCTGATCACTGGGATCAGTATTGTGATCGCCATACTGATCGTTGTTGTCGTTGCTGCGCTTGCTATGCGAGGATGTTCCGGCACGGGCATCATTGGCACGACAAGCAGCCAGTCAGAATCCACCGGCGACCAGCAGGTGGAGATGAGAAATCTGATCGGACTTAGCGAGGAGCGCGCCATTGCTGTGCTGACCGGTCAGGGCCTCGGGTATCAGATCGAAGAGGGATACTCAGAATCGGTCAATAAGGGAGAAGTCTACGATCAGGAATACAAACAGGGAGAGATGCTTGCGGTAGGCACTGTGGTCACACTGAAGGTCAATACCGGAACTTCTCAGGCAGCAGCGGGGAATATTGTCATTCCGGCGGACCTTAAGGGAATGTCTGAGACCGATGCCCGGAGCCTGCTGCAGAAGGAAGGTCTTTCGGTTGCCTCTGCCACGAAGAGCGATTACAGCGATGATGTCGCTGAGGGGCTGGTGATGGGAACGGATCCTGCCATCGGAACCTCAGTGGCCAGTGGGACGACCGTCACTCTGGTACTGAGCAAGGGACCGGAGAATCAGTCGGTGAAGGTACCGGATATTACCGGCCTGACAGAGACCAAGGCGATCTCAACACTGGAGAGCAGCGGCCTCAAGGCAGGAAAGGTGACTTACGATTCCAGCGATGATGTGGAGAGCGGGCTGGTCATCAGTCAGAGCGTTAATCCCGGAGACAAGGTGAAAGAGGGCACTGCGGTGGATTTCGTCATCAGCCAGGGAGCCGCTACGGCAACCGTGCCGAACCTTCTCTATTCCACACTGAGTGAAGCAAAGGCTGCTCTGAATAGCGCCGGTCTGGAACTTGGATCCGTAACACAGGAATACAGTGACAGCAGTACCAAGGGACTCGTGATCAGCCAGAGTGTGAAGAAGGGATCTACCGTTGACTCAGGTACTTCTGTTGATATCGTAATCGGGCTGGGAGAAAAGGAGACAAAGGCTTCGAAGAAGACGGAAACGACAACGGAGGAAGCGACAGATCCGATTCCGGAATCTCCGATGGATGAAGGCGACACGGATGACGGAAACGCGTCGGGGCAGTAGTTCGATGCAGGGAACGATAATCAAAGGAGTCGGCGGGTTCTATTATGTTCATGACGGAATCCGCCGAATTTATGAATGCAGGGCTAAGGGAATCTTCCGGAACCGCGGAATAAAGCCGCTTGTCGGCGACCGCGTGGAATTTTCCGTGATCGATGATAAAGAGGGCACAGGCAATGTGGATGAGATCATGCCACGCCGGAGCGAGCTGGTGCGCCCTGCTGCGGCCAACGTCGATCAGGCCCTGCTCATATTTGCTATGAGATCACCGGATCCCAATCTGAACCTTCTGGACCGGTATCTTGTGATGATGGCCAGGCAGAATCTGCCGGTGATTCTGGCCTTCAACAAAGAAGATCTGGCGGAGAGCGGCCAGGAGGATGCTCTTGCGGAAATCTACAGGGGAGCCGGTTGTTTGGTCCTTTTTCTGTGCGCGGCGGAAAACCGTGGCGTGGATCAGGTGCGCGGGCTGCTCCGTGGGAAGACGACTGTCCTGGCCGGACCATCAGGAGTGGGCAAATCTTCTCTGATGAATCTTCTGCATCCGAAGGCAGAGATGGAAACCGGAGAGATCAGCCGGAAAATCCGCCGCGGGCGCAATACGACGAGGCACACGGAGATGTTCTGTCTGGGAGAAGATACTTTTCTGATGGATACGCCTGGATTCACTTCGCTCGAGATTTTTGCGGACGATGTGAGGGAGCTGGAAGCTGGGTTCCCGGAATTTGAGCCATACCGGAGCGGATGCCGTTTCCCTGACTGCGTGCATATCGGAGAGAAGGAGTGCGGCGTCAAGGAAGCAGTCCGGAAGGGAAAGATTCCGAAGAGCCGCTATGACAATTACCGGCAGATGGCAGAGGAGATCCGAAGCCGCAGAAAATACTGAATCGTCTGTCTGCGGCAGATGGGCCGCATAAAATCTTCTGCCGGCAGATGTCGGATCGCAGAACCGAAGGTAATAGAGCAAATATTCTGCCGGCGGCAGACATTTCCCGGTGTGAAAAGATAAGTGGAATCCTCTGCCCATGACAGATGGAGCACAGAATGGAAAGATAGAGGGAATTAAGATGTTACAGTACAGACTTTCACCATCGGTACTTGCGGCGGATTTTGCCAGACTGGGAGAAGAAGCGATGACGGTGGAGCGCGCAGGAGCCCAGTACCTGCATCTTGATGTCATGGATGGCCTGTTCGCCCCCAGTCTTTCCATCGGGATCCCCGTCATCCGCAGCCTGCGGAAGGTATCGGGTCTGGTGTTTGATGTTCATCTGATGATTGAAGATCCCGACCGTTATCTTTCTGCATTTGCTGACGCTGGTGCGGACATCCTGACCGTTCATGCGGAAGCCTGCCGGCATCTGGACCGGACGATCGAGGCAATTCATACACTGGGGAAAAAGGCAGGTATCGCTCTGAATCCGGCGACACCTCTGGAAGAGCTTCGATGGGTGGCTGCCAAGGCCGATATGATCCTTCTGATGACGGTGAACCCTGGATTCGGCGGACAGAAATATATCCCCTATTCGACAGAAAAGATCAGAGAGCTTCGTTCCTGGATGAACCAGAGAGGGCTTGAGACAGACATTGAAGTGGACGGAGGGATTTCGGCAGCGAACATCGATGAGGTGACGAAAGCAGGAGCCAATGTCATCGTGGCGGGGTCTGCTGTATTCCGCGGGAATGCGGCGGAGAATGTGAAGGAGCTTCAGCGTCATCTTTCCCTGGCAGCGGAAAGGGGTATGCAGTGAGGGTTCGGGCGGTCGCTATGGATGTAGACGGGACCCTGATCCCGGAGAGCGGCAATGTGATCGATGAAAGGTACTATGACGCCATCCTCTCCCTACGCAGGATGAACATTCGGGTGGTCATCGACTCCGGACGGCACATTGACAGCCTCCTCCACCTGTTTGCTCCGGTCCGCGACGAGTTATTCTATATCTGCGACAATGGAGCGGTAGCCGGAACGGCTGAACAGCTGGTTCTGGCTCATACGATGAGTGATGATGACTACCGCGGACTGATTTGTGACAGTCAGAATATTGAGGGATGCGATGTTGTCGTGAGCACACCGAACGGTGCGTTCACGGAGAAGGAGATCAGCGAATCGTTCCGTACCCTGCTTCACTCCTACCGGTTCTCATGGGAGGAGGTCCCACTTCTGACCGTGACAGATGCCGTGAAGGTAGCGCTCCACAGCGATGGCGATGTCGGAGCCAGAACAAAGCAGCTGGTGGACAAGTGGAAGGGCACTCTCTCCGGCGTTCGCTCTGGAGCTCATTGGCTGGATTTTATGACTCCGGGTGTCAACAAGGCCAGGACGCTGGAGCAAATCATGAAGCAGGAACAGATCCCAAGAGAAGAAGTCATCGCGTTCGGAGATAATATGAATGATATTGACATGATCCAGTATGCCGGTATCGGCTATGCTGTGGCCAATGCCGCGGATCCCGTTCGTTGGGCCGCGGATCGCCTGGTGCCGCCTTTCGGAGAATGCGGCGTCCTTGGTGTATTGGAAGAAGTAATCCGCAGCGGAGGAGATCTCCGCTAGGTGGACTTGCTGTATCTGTTATGCAGTACCAGCTGCCGGATTCATGCAGACAGGAGCAGCAAAGCGGCGGATGGATTCCGCAGCTTGATGCAGCCGGTCCGCTGCCGCAGAATGGAGATGACAATGAGAAAGATAAGAGAAAAGATCCGCGTCGCCGCAGTCTGCGCGGTACTCACTGCCACGCTGACCGTGACCGGCTGCGGTGTACTTCGGTTTGGTAAGATTCATGTGGGAAGCCAGGCGAGCACCGATGTCCTTGTCCAGATCGGAGATGAGAAGATCTCTCAGGCAGAAGGAGCACTGCTCCTCGCGGCATGGAAGGATTATTATTCGGATGCTTACGGGCAGGATATCTGGACGGAGACACTGTCTGAGGAATTGAAAGAAGAATCCGCCGTTTTTGCCGAAGATGTGATCCTTGCATCCCGGGCAGCACAGGCAGGTGGATCGCAGATCACGGATGACGTGAAATCGCGGATTGACAGTGCTGCGGAGCAGTACTGCGCCAACAACACCGGGACGGATCAGGATCTTGCGACGGATGCTTACACCAGCCTGTATCTGGCGGATCAAAGCTATCAGTCCTGTCTGGACAGGCAGAATATTGCCGTA
>CADBOY010000192.1 GCA_902796405.1 uncultured Lachnospiraceae bacterium
AGTCGTAATTGTCCCGCGACTCAAAGTCATATACGTAGCCGAAGGGATTGGCGTTCTGCGTCAGAGAAACATCCTCATAGGAGATCCAGTAATACCCCCCATCGCCGAATCCCGTGCCCCGGGTGTTCTTGACCAGCCAGGCTCCGTTCCTGGCGGGCTGTGTATTGAAATTCTCCTTGGAATAACTGTCGTCCCAGCCGACCAGATTGACCGAATGGTTCGTCTTCTTGTCCACGGAGTCGTAATACGCATACGTCGCGTCGTTATAATACACCGAGCTGTCGTAATAGCTGACGCTGACGTTGCCATACCGCTGAATCATCCTCTTGACTGTGGTCGTATCATTCAGATTGAACCAGTAGGCATTCTGCATATGCGCGGCGTCACGGTTCCGGGCCTTGGCAGAGGAGAGAGACGCCCCGCCGGCCAGAGATGACGCGTCCTCATACGGTGCCTCGGACTCCTCCGTGACACCGACCCATCCCGCAAGGGCAAATGTGGTGAAGATGCCGCTCCCGCCCTGATCCAGGAAATTACTGGTCAGAGGGCTGGTGCTGTCGCCGGTCAGATTTCCGAGAACATCATTGACCGGATGATAGAAGAAGTAGAGCAGCTGCAGCTCCGACAGATCTGTGTTCTTCGCAGTCGCCGTCTTCCCATTCACGCGGATGCCCTTGCGGATCAAGGACGTCTCCGCATTGGCGATCGCAGAAAAAGCCCAGCAGGTGCCGTAGCTCCCCTGGTCCTTCACGGACGTGATCAGATCGTCCAGCTCCGCCACCCTGCTGTGATATTTCGAAGGCAGCGCCGCCTCCTCATTGGAGGAAACATCATCCTCCACCTCGGGGATGGTGATGGGCAGCGGCTTATTCACCGGATAATCCACCTTGCTGCTCCCCATCGCCGGCGCGGCTCCGAGAGTCAGCGCGGACAGAAAAAGAGCTGCCAGCGGCAGCAGAGCAGAGCATCTCCGGGATCGTCCCGCTTTCCGCCGGTCCGCCGCATCGCATGGATCCAGTATCTTCTTATCCTTATTCGTATGGTATCTTCCAAACGGCAAAATACATCAACCTCTCTATCGGCCCGGCGCTGTCCCTTCACGCGAAAGCGCCGTTCATGAATCATCCTGTCCTGCCGCGCGCAAAGCACGCGTAGTTAAATTTATTGTATAAGAAGCGATGTTCTGTGTCAATTAACATTTCGTTAACATTTTCTACTGTGGAATATGGAGACTTTGCTCTTTCAAAACGGAACAGTAGAATGCCTGCTCTTCATCATTTCCCCATTTTTCGGTCATTAATTCGAAGTAATTATTGTATTACAAGGTTGTACTACCCACTATATTGATAATATATTGAATTATTTCTTTATATTCTTCCACTTTTCCGTCTTTCCAAAATAGTGCCTTGTCCTGTTCCTGTCTCATCCGGCGCGGTGAAAATATTACAAAAATGCGACAGAATCCGTTCCATCTGAATGATCTCCGGCTGCTCCACCTGAGAATATTGACAATATTCTCAGAATTCGATAAAATCGGCCTTGACAGCCGAAAAGCGGGCTCCTGCTGGTACCCCTTCGGCCTGCGGAATCACAACTGCTTATGGGACGGCGACGCTGCCTGCATCGCGGAATACTCGTCACGGAAAGGATTTGCCATGAAGATCACAGAAGGATACATGCCTTATCTCGGGTACAAAACCTATTACCGCATCGTCGGTGAGTGCACCGGAAACCGGAAACCGATCATTCTGATGCACGGCGGCCCCGGCTCGACGCACAACTACTTTGAGCTGCTCGACTCCCTGGCAGACGACGGACGCGCCGTCATTTCCTATGATCAGATCGGATGCGGCAATTCCTATGTTGACGGGCATCCCGAGCTGTGGAAACCCGAGACCTGGGACAACGAGCTGATCGAGCTGAGAAAATACCTCGGCCTGGATCACTGCCATCTGCTCGGGCAGTCCTGGGGCGGCATGCTCGCCGTAGAATATCTCTGCAATTATCATCCGACTGGCATTCAGTCGGTCATCCTCTCGAGCACGATGACCTCCTGCTCGCTGTGGGCGCGCGAGGCGCACCGCATGATCCGCCATATGTCCAAGGAGGATCAGGAAGCGATCGCGAAG
Organism: uncultured Lachnospiraceae bacterium; assembly: GCA_902796405.1. Lineage (GTDB taxonomy): Bacteria > Bacillota > Clostridia > Lachnospirales > Lachnospiraceae > UBA3305. The sequence continues at coordinate 2,130 of CADBOY010000192.1, forward strand.
GCCGAGAAGACGGGTAATTATAACGATCCTGCCTACCTCAAGGCCAACGACCACTACATGGAGGAGCACTGCGCACCGCTCACCTTCGGTCCGGACGACCCGGAGTGCCTGCGCCGTCCGAAGAAGTCCGGGCGGGAGTCCTATGTCTACGGCTGGGGCCCGAACGAGTACACTCCCTCCGGCACGCTGAAACACTTTGAGTACGACGAGCAGGTAAAGTCCTGGAAGGAACCGGTCCTCATCATCAGCGGCACCGATGATCTGTGCACACCGCTTGTCGCCAAGACCATGAATGACCTGATTCCGAACTCCCGCTGGGAGCTCTTCGAGGGCTGCCGCCACATGTGCTTTGCCGAGCAGAACGAGAAATACGTGAAGCTGGTCAGCAAGTGGCTCGAGGATCACGACGAATAAGACGGATTCCGAATCACGCTCTAAGACAAATCACGCCGGGAGATCTCCCGGCGTGATTTGTCTTATTAAGTTGGATAATCGCAGAACCCTGCATCCTTGCAGACAGCAGCAGGTTAAACCATCCTGCTGCTCTCCCTTCATACGACCGATAGCCCGAGTTTCTTCTCCACGGCATTTCGATAAATCAGCTCTGCCGCGCACAGATCCTCCTCTCCTACTCCCACTGTTTCAAAAATCAGGATATCATCTTCGGATTTTCTCCCCGGAATCTCTCCGCGCAGGGCCTCCTGTTCCAATCAAAGCTCCGACCCGGCATGACCTGCGGGCAAGCAGATCACAAGCGGCTCCGCTCGCCGCACCGGTCCGCACCTGTGTCAGGGTGGTTCCATCAATCATCGCGAGGAACATGCCGTTTTTTCCATCCATCAGGAGCACCTGAGCCGGTGAAGAGGGCATTCCCTTTTCGATATTGTGAGGGAACTGGTTGATCATCTTGACCACCGCCAGATCCTGATCTGCGGAATAAGCTGGCATGACCAGAAAACAGGCATCATATTTATCCGCCGGAATATTCATTATTTCTAGTCACGATTCCGGCATGCTGCTGACATTAAACCAGCTCGGCTTCACTTGCAGTGCCGGTTTCGACCGGGTCAGATGGCTCTTGTTGCCTGCTTCAGCCAGTTCCGCTCCTCCGGCGTAAGATGCTCCGCCAGCGTGTGGTAAACCATCTGGTGATACTGATTCAGAAGATCCACCTCGTGCGGAGACATATATTTCCTGTCAATGCCATCAAGATCGATCGGGCAGTACGTGATATGGCGGAACTTCAGGAACTGTCCGTACTCATTCTCCTCCGCCTTCTCGCACAGAAGCTCATTCTCGATGCGGATGCCATACCGGTAGTCCAGGTAGATTCCCGGTTCGTCCGTGGTGATCATGCCCGGCTCAATCGCAACCGGCGCCGGACGGCCGGGACGCGTCTTCCAGCGGAAATCCTGCGGTCCTTCATGTACATTCAGCAGGAAGCCGACACCGTGACCGGTGCCGCAGCGGTAATCGATGCCAAGATCCCACATCGGATGCCGGGCAAGATAATCCAGGGACTGGCCAGTGCATCCGTACAGGAATTTTGCCTCTCCGAGACTCAGCATGCCGCGCACTACTGCCGTGAAGTGCATCTTCATCTCATCGGTAATCGGACCGAGCACGAAAGTCCGGGTGATATCCGTCGTTCCGTCCAGGTACTGACCGCCGGAATCCACAAGAAGAAAGCCCTCCGGTTTCAGTTCGGACGCGGTCTCCGGTTTTGCCGTGTAATGCATCATGGCTCCGTGAGGGCCATAGCCGGAGATGGTGTCAAATGACAGCCCCCGATTCAGAGGCTGGCTGCGGCGCAGCTGTTCCAGGTAGTCGCTTGCCGTGATCTCCGTCATCGGAATGCGGCCAATGTCCGTCTTCAGCCAGATCATGAACCGAACCATCGCAATGCCGTCCTTGACATGAGCATTCAGCGTATTCTGGATTTCAACATCATTTTTGATGGCCTTCATCATCGTCGTAGGATCACTGCCGGGAACAGTCACGCAGCTCTTCGGAAGACGGGATACAAGGGCCATACTGACGCGGGACTCATTGATCAGGACGCGGGAGTGCTCCGGCAGAGCGGCAGCATCTTCGAAGACCTGGTCATAAGGCGCCACACGGGCACCGGCCTTCTGCAGCGCCGCAGTGACCGCATCATCCGCCACGCCGTCATGTACGTACAGAACAGCGTCACTGCCGGTAACCATCGCATAGGAGATCACTACCGGATTGTTGGGAACATCGTCGCCGCGGATATTAAACAGCCAGGCGATATCATCCAGTGATGCCATGATGTAGGCATCGGCGGAGACCTTCTTCATCTCGGCGCGCACAGCGGCCAGCTTGTCCGACGCGGAGCGGCCGGCATATTTTTCATCCAGGACAAATGCCGGACGGCAGTCCAGTGCCGGACGATCCTTCCAGATCAAGTCGACCAGATCTTCCTGCCAGGCATAGCGGACCTTCTTCCTGTCCAGCCGGCTGCTGTACTCATGGAACTGCTGCACGCTGATCAGCCGTCCGTCAAAGCCGAGGCAGCCGCCTTCCGGAACGGCGCTCTCCAGGAATTCCGCGACGGTAGGTACGCCCGGCATCTGCATGCGCTCCAGCGTGAACGCCGCATCCATCTGCTCTTCCGCCTGAATGAAGTACCGGCCGTCCGTCCAGAGATGCGCTTCGTCCTTCGTCACGACGATCGTACAGGATTCTCCAGTGAAGCCGGAAAGGAACCTCGTACTGAAGAAATAATCACTGAAGTACTCGGACTGGTGATAATCGCAGGCAGGAACAAGATAGACATCGATGCCGCGCTCCGCCATGCATGCGCGAAGCTGATCAAGCTGCTGGTTCATGATGAAAAACCTCCCTGTAAAGTCAGGCGTTTTCCCATAATATAAAGAATGTTCAAACGCCAGTATGATTGCAACGCATTCATTCTAACACGAACCGGAATCAGGGGCAATGAATGCGAAATGCACAGAATTCAGGAAGAATATATGCGGAGAATGCGCGTCAATGCCAGAGCGGGTCAGACTCTGAATATCCATCAGCGGGCCTGACTCTGACCGCAAGAAGATAGACCAGGTCGATAAAAAGCAACCATCCATCAGCGGGGCCGGGCTCTGACTGTGAGGAAATATTTCAAAGCAATAATAGCCGCCACCATCAACAGGTTCGGGCTCTGACTGCGAAGAGACTGGCAAGCAGGGAGCAACACAGGCCATGATCTTCCGGCGCTCCTCCTCTGCCTTGACAGCCGGGATGGGAGCGGCGTATGATAGCGGCACATGGACCGATACAGGTTGTGAAACTACCAGGAGTACGGATTAATTGATCCTGATCTGTCTCTTATATCATGACCACTGTCACCATCTGATCCGGCCGCTTTCGGATGCTGGCTGATCAGGCCGAACCAGGGGGAATGGGAGGAAACCATCCTTGAGAAGAGTTTTGAGAACGGTACTGATAATTGCCTGTCTCTGCGTTGCGGCGTACAGCGGCTATCAGCTTTTTACCGAACTGCGGGAATATCATGTAGGTGACGCGGAATATCAGAAAATTGCGGAATATGTGAAGACTGGCAGCGGATCCGCCTCTGTGCCTGTGGCTGCGGAAGAAAACGGGAAATCTACCTTCGATGTGACATTTCCGGATGTCGACATCGACGCGCTAAAAAAAGAAAATCCCGATTTCGTCGGCTGGCTTCTGTGCGAAGATACCAGAATCAACTATCCGGTCGTGCAGGCGGAAGATGACGATTATTATCTGCACCGGA
>CADBOY010000193.1 GCA_902796405.1 uncultured Lachnospiraceae bacterium
GTTTCAAGAAGGCCGGCGCGAGCACCGCCGATTCCTGCACCATAGGCCAGGGCGAGATCCAGAGCCTTGCCGGTGTAATCCTGCTCTACAGCCACCAGACAGGGAGTTCCCTTGCCAGCCTGATATTCGGAGCGAACCGTATGACCGGGAGCCTTCGGATCGATCATCGTAACATCCACATTAGCCGGAGGCTTGATGCATCCGAAGTGAATGTTGAAACCATGAGCGAACATCAGCATATCGCCTTCCTTAAGGTTCGGCTCAATGCTCTCTTTGTACATCTTCGCCTGCAGCTCATCATTGATCAGAATCATGATGATGTCAGCCTGCTTTGCGGCCTCTGCTGCCGTGAATACCTGAAAGCCCTGCTTCTCCGCCTTTGCCCAGGAACGAGAGCCTTCATACAGACCGACGATAACATCGCATCCGCTCTCCTTCAGGTTCAGTGCGTGAGCGTGACCCTGGCTGCCGTATCCGATGATCGCGATCTTCTTGCCCTTCAGAAGGGAAAGATCACAATCTTCCTGATAAAAAATCCTTGCATCCATGTTTCCCATATCAGTGCCTCCAATATAGTAGTGCTGAATATTCAACTCATCCATTCGGGATGGGTCAGTCTGATCAATTGGTCTTCGTCATCTTCTCCTGCACGGTGCCGCGGAGCATTGCCGTAATGCCGGTGCGGTTAACCTGCAGAATTTTGAAGTTATCCAGAAGCTTCAGAAATGCGTTGACCTTGGATTCGCCTCCGGTCAGTTCCAGAACCATCGACTCACTGGCGACATCGATGATCTTGGCCCGGAAAATGTCAGCGACTGCAATAACCTGCGGTCTTGTCGCTGCATCCGACTCCACTTTTACGAGAACCAGCTCTCGAAATACGGATTCGTCAGCAGGAAGTGTCCGGCATTCTACCACATCAACCATCTTCTCTACCTGCTTGCGAATCTGCTCACAGTCTTCCTCATCCTCACCGCTTGTGACGATTGTAATCCTGGTGAAATCCGGATTTGTCGTCACCCCGGCGCTGATGCTGTCGATGTTGTAGCCACGGCGGGTAAACAGTCCGGCTACTCGGCTGAGAACACCAGATGTATTCTCAACAAGGATGGATAGAACAACACTCTGCATGATACTTCCCTCCTGCTCACGTATCTGTTGTAGTTTAGCATACACGAATATGCGTTTCAAGTGTCTGTTCGCTTGATTTATTTTAACATTTTATGCTGTTTCAGGCCTTCCCCCGGGATTTTGCACCTGGCAATTCTCTGTTATGCGGACTTCTCCCCATATTTACGATACAAGTCGTAACGTCATGACATTCGGCTTGCCGTTATCGCCTGTACGTTTTTTCCTGTTCTAAGAGATGCAATCCGCGCTTACGAAGAGCATTTTGGCGCGCTGTCCCGATTCCCATGATTTTCAGTGGCAAATGAGACTAACAGTTACATCGCATTCAATCATATTTCTGGTCCCGATTCCTATCACTTTCAGTGGCAGATGAGACTCTGTCTTTCGGTGAATCTTCCTCTGTCAGAATATCATCCTTTCCATCCCATGCGGACTTTTCCTTTTCCAATACAACTTATCTACGAGCGTATCTCCAGATTTGGTTCCATTTCCTCTTCCGGCGGGATTTTCTTGGGGCACGGATCTCATGATTCGAGCCCGTCTCCATCTTCCAGCATCATTTTCTCTTCCAGTGGATCGCCTGATGTGATGCGGACAGATTGCCGTCTTTCGGTATCATTTTCTCTTCCAGCGGATCTTCCGGTTCGGACTGGTCACCGTCTTCCAGCATCTCTTCCTCTGCCAGCCAGTCATACGGACTTTCCGGATCCATTCCTTCTTCCGCATCCAGCTGCCCATTTTGCTCCATCAGTTTCAACATCAGGAGATAACGAAGCTTCTGCCTCTCATTCAGTTTGCGGAACAACTCATCCAAAGGGCTATGACCCTCTCCTTGCATCGTGACTCCCCTCACGCTTTCACCGGACAGGATCCGGTGTATCCACAGCTCGTAATTGAATGGCTGAACGTCATCCTCCTGCAGGCTGTCCGGTGTAACATGAAAGTACTGACATAATTTCTTCACGACCTCCGGATTCCAGTTGACAATCTCATCGTTTTCATAGCGCCAGAGTGTACTCCGGTGCACTCCGACGATCTCCGCGAGCTCACGCAAAGACATTCCACTCTGTTCTCGCAGCTCGTACAATTTTTCTCCTCTGCTTCTGCGGCGCATCTTCCCTCTCCTTGATCTCCCCTGCAGTCAGAATTTTCAGCCCGAATCGGGCCGAGGCTGAAGCCCTCCGTTTCTTCTACAAAATGCATGGTTTTATCGTACAACTGAACGCCATTTATTGCTACATACATCGAAATTTGCCCTGCAAATCTGACTGCAATTCGTTCGCAATGACAGATCCCCGCCGATACGGCACATGGATTCCGAAAGGAGGTAGAACCGCGATTCATACGCAATAGAGCGATCATCACGGTATCTCCTGAAAAATGCCGGCGATAAACTGCCGCAGAGCCACCAGGAATATCCCGGCGCATAGATACGGCAGCAGCGGGAATTCCTGCCGTAAGGCGTCATCACGTGCCGGCTGCTTCCTGCTCGCCGCGGAAGAATAAGATGACAGCCGGCTTCGGGACAATTGTTCGCCTGAATGCTGCTTCCTGCCCGCTGCGGAGGAATGAAATGGGGAAATCCCTTTGAGGAGCTTTGGCCGCGCGAACAGACGTAAGCAGAGTGGACATATTTTCAGCAGCAAGCGCCCGGCAAGCGACAGGAGTAACCCGGTCATCGCTGCTTCCAGGATATGCCGCGGACCAAGTCCGGCCCCTGCTGCCGCCAGATACCGAATATCCGCTCCTCCGAAGCCTCTCCCCTTCCGGCAAAGATACAGCGGCAGAAAGAGGGCAAACGGCAATAGTATGCCAGGAACTGCCGTGTCCAGAATCGCATGCCGCAGCGCCGCATGGAAAGCGATGCTTCGAAGAAAGCCGCTCAGATCCATGTTCCTTTCTGCACAGAATATCGTTTCATCGCTGACGCCAGAAGACATGAGAACGGTTCGCAGCAATCCTGTGCATAAGATGCCGCCAAGCCATCCTTCCGGTATCCACTGTCTCTGCCGGTCTGCCCTGGCACAGGCGGCAAGCAGACCAAAATACAAGGCATTCACGAGATACTTTCCGATATTCCATCTTCCAATCGCCGGTGCGGCAAACAGGAATAAAAACAGATACCGAAAGAATCCAGCGCCTGGCCTCGAGCGTTCGGCAGCTGCCTCCTGATCAACAGATTCTAATCCAACCACTTCACCGGCTGCCTTTTGGCAACAGACTTCTGAGCTTACCGGTTCACCGTAAGCTGCCCGGTGACAGATTTCTGAGCCCGCCGGTTCACCGGCTGCCTCTCGGCGACAGACTTCTGAGCTTACCGGTTCACTGGCTGCTTGCTGATCTGTCTTATTTTCTCTCATATCACCATTGACCGATATCCCCATATCATTCCCCCCCAGCAGATGATTTCTTTTCCAAAACGAAAAGCCGGACAGCTTGTTTTGCTGCCCGGCCTGGTGAATTCATCCGATATTCATTTGTGCGGCCCCTGCCGAAGCCATTTGCGTCCATATTGAGCCCGAATGCTGCATCTGCCGCTCGGTTCTTCTTCTCGCAAGACAATCAAGACAATATAGATACTCCGTCATACAGATTGTGACTCTGATCCACTATCCGGTCGGCCATATATTAGAGCCACACACTACCGCATATAATGATTAAGCTCCGCGTGTGGCAGATTAATGATCCACGCGATTCAGTCCGTGTAACGTGTGCTGCAGCATGTGATGCTGTTATTCACCCTGCTCCCGGCAGTAATCCGCCCATGCTGGTGACATACTTCGCAGACGGGCGATGATCTTCTCCAGTTCCTCTGCTGTCTGATCCAGCTCTTCCTGTGTGGTGCTCTCCGAGATCGTAACACGCAGAGAGCCATGCGCGGTCTCATGGTCCAGCCCCAGCGCCAGCAGAACATGCGAAGGATCGATGGATCCGGAAGTGCAGGCAGACCCGCTGGAGCAGCAGATTCCCCGGCTGTCCAGCATAA
>CADBOY010000194.1 GCA_902796405.1 uncultured Lachnospiraceae bacterium
AGGAGAGACCACCATTTCCGCCGCACCGCCAGCCGAAGCTGCGCCGATTCTGGAGAAGGCAGAGGAAGATATCTCCTCTCCCAACGGAAGAATGAAGCTGCGCCGCATACTCGCCATCGCCGGAATTATCCTGCTTCTTGCTCTATACGGCATCAATCTGATTCTCGCCCTGATGGGAACGGAGGCCTCGCGTCAGATGCTGAAGCTCACACTGACGCTCAGCATCGCGGTTCCGATTCTGCTCTACATCATGCTGATGCTGATCCGGAAGAATCCCGGTCAGCCGAAAGATATACTGACGGACGAGCAGAAGATTGAGATCCGCCGTCGCATGCAGGGCGAAGAGCCGGGCACCTCTCCGGATTCTGTCAGCAAGCAGGCAGCGGAAGCAAAGCGCCTCGGAGAGAAAGCCCAGAAATTCTGCGGAAGAAACCACCGAAGACATTCCTGACCCGCACCTGTCAGGTGCAGACGCGCTAAAACCGTCAGTGACTTTGGCGCGAATACTATGTGGTACTTATATTCCCATATTGTGTGTGATAAAGTATTTTACCTACGTGGTAACCTCCTTTGCTATTGATGCGGCTGGAACCTGCATCTTTGCCGCACTGGGGGGGTAATTTCCTGGGACAGAGGCCGATCTGGGGACCACCTGCACAGCAGGTGGTTTTTGTGGTTATGAACCCAAAAGAGGGCTCCGGATCACCGGAGCCCTCGTCGTTCTTGTTATTTATTTCAGTGCTTTCTGTAGATAATCTCTTTCCGGCCGGGGCCATTGCTGACCATCGTGACCGGTACGCCGAGTTCCTTCTCAATCCGCTCTACGTACCGGCGGCAGTTTTCCGGAAGGTCTTCGTATTTCTTAATCCCACGGATATTGCATTTCCAGCCGGGCATCTTCTCCCACACCGGTTTTGCACGATTTAACTTTGCCGTGGCAGGGAAGTCCTTCGTGACTTCACCGTCAATATCGTACCCGACGCAGATCGGAATCTCATCCAGATAGCCAAGCGCATCGACAATCGTCAGAGCGACCTCTGTTGCTCCCTGCAGACGGACACCATAGCGGCTCGCTACCGCGTCAAACCAGCCTACACGACGCGGACGGCCAGTCGTTGCGCCATATTCGCCCTTATCTCCGCCGCGGCGGCGCAGCTCCTCCGCCTCATCACCAAAGATCTCGCTGACAAAGGCTCCTCCGCCGACCGAGCTGGAATACGCCTTGCAGACACAGATGATGTCCTTGATCTCATACGGAGGAATTCCGGCTCCGATCGCACCATAGGCGGCCAGCGTGGACGAAGAGGTGACCATCGGGTAAATTCCATGGTCCGGATCCTTCATCGTGCCGAGCTGTCCTTCCAGCAGAACCTTCTTACCTTCCTTCAGTGCCTCATGCAGATATGCCGCAGTGTCACAGACATAGGGCTTGATCATATCGCGGTACTGATGCAGCTCTTCCATGAGCTCATCCTTGTTCAGCAGCGGTTTGTGATAGAGATGCTCCAGCATCACATTCTTCAGCGTGACGACCTTCTCCACACGGTCTTCCAGAACTTCATCGTCAAACAGCTCACTGACCTGGATTCCGATCTTCGCGTATTTATCCGAATAGAAAGGCGCAATACCGGATTTGGTCGATCCAAAGGATTTCCCGGCAAGGCGCTCTTCTTCATATTCATCAAATTTGACATGATAAGGCATCAGGATCTGTGCTCGATCTGAAACCAGAATGTGCGGCGCCGGAACGCCTGCATCCGTCAGATTCTTCAGTTCCTGAATCAGAAACGGAATATTCAGAGCCACTCCATTTCCGATGATACTGGTGATGTGGCTGTAGAACACGCCTGACGGAAGAAGATGCAGAGCGAATCTGCCGTAATCGTTGATGATGGTATGGCCGGCATTGCTTCCGCCCTGGAAACGCACCACTATATCGGAATCTGCTGCCAGCATGTCCGTAATCTTGCCCTTTCCTTCATCACCCCAGTTGGCGCCAACGATTGCTCTTACCATGGAATACCCTCCTGACCGCTCAGCCTTTCCCGCATTCTGCCTCGCCATGCATGATTCCGGCAAAGCACTGTCTTCGGTGCGGCGGCTGACGCAAACACACACCATCTAGCAATATAAACGAAACAAGGTGCAAAATCAAGCACTTTCCACTTCACCGCACTGCCGCCTTCCGCGGCTTCTTTATCTCACTGCCGGTGATGCATGGCGCCAGCTCCTGTTCCCGCTCTGCCGATCCGGCAAATTGTGGTTTCTTCTTTGCTCTTTCTCTCCTGGTTTTTCACCATCTTTGTGACAAATAATGACATTTCTTGTGATATCGTAAATAAATCTCTGCAATGTGTACACAATATGGACCGTATTCAGCTTCCTGCATGCTGTTTATAATAGGAGAAATTGCGCTTGACGGCATGATTTGTCATGGGTTAGAGCCGTTTGGGCAGAATGGGGGATCCATATGGAAGAAGGAATCAGGTATCCGGAGCAGCAATTCCTGCGGGAGCTGCGGAAGAAAGCCGGGCTGACGCAGCGTCAGCTCGCAGCGGAGATCGGAGTATCCGCACAGCAGTGCGGACTTTATGAGAGGGGTATGCGCAGGCTCCCCCTTTCGCTCTTCTTCCGCTATCTGAAAGTGTTCGGCATCTGTCTTGCTTCCGCAGAGGAAATCGAACAGCTGCATTTCGCCAGAATGACATACCCGCATGCTGCGGAGAGTGTGAAGTCTCTGGCCGCAGAGAATGTGAAATTTCCGGATGCCAAAAGCACGAAATTCCCAGCCGTCGAGAGCACAAAATTTCCAGCCGCCGAGAGCACAAAATTTCCAGCCGCCGAGAGTGCAAAATTTCCGGCCGCCGAGAGTGCAAAATTTCCGGCCGCCGAGAGTACAAAATTTCCGGCTGCCGAGACGCCAGCCTGCACTTCCCTGTTTCGGATTTTCTCCCGAAACAGGGAATGGAATCCGGGCGGATCTGCATCTCTTACCATGGAAGAGCAGCGTCTGCTCCGCCTCTACCGCAGCCTGGATGATACCGGACAAATTTATATTCGCCTGGCTCTGCTATCAGAACATGCCGTCTCCGAACACTACCGGCACCAGAAACTGTCTCCGGCTGAGATCAGAGTCCGAAGGCAGGAGGTGCGCCGCAGCTGGCTGCGTCCCTCCCGCGAGCCTTCGCGGGGATTCCGGGAAACACTGGCTACCGGACGCGCCGCAGCCCGCGCGGATCATGATTCTTGATCTGCCGACCGGTCTGCTTGCCCCAGCCAGCAGAAAACCCTCCAATCGTAACCAGCGTCCATCCTTTCCCGCCATTTCCGGGCAGGCTCTCTCCGCGCAGATACGCCGCCGCCTGCGGAGAATCAGCCGCAAAATCCGCAGTGAAGACGGCATCCTCCGGCCCCAGCCTCAACGCCAGAGCATGCGATGGTTCAAATCTCCCTTTCCGGAACGTGCCAACCTCCAGACCGGCCCGCTCCGCAATGATCCCGGAAAGTTCCGGCGCACCAGGAGGGAGGCGAAACAGCGTATCGCCAAACCGCCTCCACTCTCCGGACCGCAGATACCGGGTGATCTCCGGCGAAAGAAACTGACTGGTGAATTCGCCAAGCAGCTGCTCCTGCTCCCGGCTGAGGGAAGGGGCCCCTTTTCTCTTTCTGGGCTTAGAAGCGGCCGTCTCCTCCGACGGGGGAATCAGACAGCCGGCCTTCTTCATCCTTGCGAGGAAATGTCCTTCTCCGTGAAGATGATGCGGCCAGAGGCGGAAGGTCTCCGCCAGCGCCGGATTTCCATCTCCCCATTCCGGGCGTCCCGGAGAAAACGCGGAAGCATCCGGGATGGATTTCCGTGCTTCTGCTCCTTCCAGTGAGAATTCCGGATGCTCTGCCAGGAACTTTCCGATGGTTCCTTCATCTTCCTGTGGAGAAAAAGTGCAGGTAGAGTAGACGATCGTACCTCCCGGGACCAGCATCTTCGCCGCTTCCTCCAGAATACCCCTCTGCCGCTCTGCACACATCTGAACATTCTCCGGGCTCCATTCCGTAAGCGCCTCCTCGTTCTTCCGGAACATCCCCTCGCCGGAGCATGGCGCGTCAACAAGAATCCGGTGGAAGAAGGCCGGAAAACGTGCCGCAAGATCGGCCGGAGTCTCATTCGTCACGATTACATTGTCCAGTCCCATCCGCTCCACATTCTGAGACAGGATGCAGCAGCGGGAAGCATTAATCTCATTGGCCATGATCAGACCATCCGCGCCGAGCAGAGAGGCGATCTGCGTGGTTTTTCCGCCCGGAGCTGCGCACAGATCCAGAATTCGTTCTCCCGGCTGCGGCGCAAGCAGCTCGGCGGCTGACATGGCGGAAGGTTCCTGAATGTAGTAGAGACCGATGTCGTGATAGGGACTGCGGCCCGGAGCCGAAGCCTCCTCATAATACCAGGCATGTTCCGCCCATGGCACCGGATCATCCGGGATCTTCAGTTCTTCCCGAATGCGGCGTGCTGCCTGCTCCGTCATACCCGTTTTTCGTGTGTTCATTCTCAGCGCCCGCCATCTGGGGCCGCAGAAAGCTGCCTGAAATTCCTCCCATTCAGCTTCCAGCATTGTCCGCATCCGCTCCGCAAATTTTTCCGGAAAAGGAAACGCTTCCATCTTCTCCCTCCTCCCAGGCTTTTCTGCCGTCAAATCTGCCATGACCATGGCCGGCTGATTCCAGAAGACGAGAAACCGGCAGCTCATCAAAGCCACCGGTTCCGGTCAGGATTTCGTCTGTTTGCAGAGAGTTCAGTTATTCCCTGCGTTATCTCCAGCGTTTGCATTATCTCCGCCGTTTGCGCTATCTCCAGCGTTCGCGTTGTCTCCGGCGTTCGCATTATCTCCGCCGTTCGCATTATCTCCGCCATTTGCGTTGTCTCCGCCGTTCGCATTATCGCCTGTATTCGCATTGTCAGCCGAAGAAGCCGATTCGCTCAGCGCATTGATCCGTTTCTGAGCCCGGTCATAGTACTCGCTGTCGGTGTAATTGCCATTCACAATCATCTGGTAATACTTGATCGCATTGGTGCTGTCATCACGCCGCTCATAGCACAGGCCCAGGTAGTACATCGCATCCGTGTAGTCTGCATTGATCTCCAGACACTGCTCAAAGACGGGAATTGCCTTCTTATAATAATTGTCGTTATACAGCGAAACTCCGGATTGAAACAGATCTTTCAGGCAGTCCACCTTGACATACTGCTCGAGTTCGCTGTATATTGTCTTGAACTTTTCAGAACTCACCTGACTGGCATCGATCTTCTCAAATGCCGTGAAGATATCCGTATCCGCATTGCTCTCCTGCTTATTCGCATACATCTCATACACGTCAAGAAGAGCATCGTACTGAGCGGATATTCCGCTGTCGCCGGTCAGGCTGGTGATCTGATTCTGCAGGCTTTCATTCTCTGCAGAAATCTGGGTTACCTGCTCCTGCAGGCCGGATACCTCCAGTTCCTTATCCGACAGCTTGCTGTCATAAGAGGCAATGGCTTTATTTTCCGCCACATTATTGTTGTGCGACACCGTCCGGGCAATCACGAACTGATAGAGTGCAAGGCCAGCACAGAGCCCGACGACGGCAGCCCGCGCTGTGTGCTGTCTTTTTGGGGGTTCATTGTACTCCGGAACGATGACATCTTCCGTCGTCGGAGAAGTCTGCAGAACCGCTTCCTCCGGGCGGCGGCGAATCGGAATGTCCGGTCTTGAGACACGGTTCAGCCTTCCCTGCACACGCTTCAGATACTGCTGACACAGCGTATTCCCCTTGTCAATCCGAAGCGCCTGCCGAATCAGCTTCTGCGCTTTGGCATACTGTTCGTTGCTGATCTCAATCAGGGCAAGAAGCTCGTACGCTTTGACAAAATGCGGATGCTGCCGGATCACTCGCTTCAGCTGTACAGCGGCGACATCCTTCCGGCCGCTTTTGGCTGCCAGCAGCGACTGATTGAACTTCCGGATCGCCTGATTCATCGTATCCAGCGTGTTCCTGTCGTGCTGTATTGTATTCAGATAATAATCTGCCCGGTTATTCTCCGGCTGCAGATTCTTGCTCACAACCCACTGGCAAAGTGCTTCCACCACCTCGCCGATCTCGTAGTAGCAGAGGCCAAGAAGGTTGCGCGCGTCCGTATTCTTCTTCCAAAGCTCCAGGCTTCGGCTAAGCATCGCGATGGCACCACTGATGTCGCGAAGTCTGGCCTTCTCCAGGCCTGCGTTATAATACGAGCCGGATAGCCGGACAATCCGCCGGTACTCAACGACTTCCGCACCGCAGCGCAGGCAGTAATGCCCCGAGCCAAGCTCACTGCCGCATCGATAGCATCGCATCAGCGCTTCTCCTTCTCATTCAGGATTTCGATGAGAATATCAGTCATATCTTTCAGGTTCATATTCACAATCGCATCTTCCGCCTGCTCTACTTCCTTGCTCGGCTTGAATTTGCTCAGTTCTTCCTCAAAATTCAGCATCAGGGTAATATCCTTCTTTGCTCATTCTGGTGTCAGTCACTCAGGCAGATCACCGCAGACAGACCAATCTGCCTGTGTATGGATAAATGGTGCGCCTGGCGACCACTTAATACAGTAATATAGCACGAGACAGCCTGTCAGCGCAAGACCCTGTCCCACGCCTTGACCTTTACTGTGAAAATCGCTACAATAAAAAAGCTACCACGCGCAAGAAAAAAATACCACGCGCAGGCAAAAAGTGATTACGCGCAGGCATTTTCCATGCGATATCCATGCGATACTGCGCAGCGGAAAAGAAGCGCACTACGGGAGGATCAATCATATCATGGGCAAGGTTATACTGACCGGCGACCGGCCGACCGGCCGCCTTCACGTCGGACATTACGTCGGTTCGCTGCGGCGCCGCGTCGAACTGCAGAATTCCGGCGACTACGATGCCGTCTACATCATGATCGCGGATGCACAGGCGCTGACGGACAACGCGGACAATCCGGAGAAGGTTCGCCAGAATATCGTCGAGGTTGCCCTCGACTATCTCTCCGCCGGTCTGGATCCGGACAAGTCAACGATCCTGATCCAGTCCCAGATTCCTGAACTGACGGAGCTGACGTTCTACTACGCGAATCTTGTGACGGTTTCCCGGCTGCAGCGGAATCCGACCGTCAAGAGCGAGATTCAGATGCGCGGCTTTGAGACAAGCATCCCGGTTGGCTTTTTCACCTATCCGATCAGCCAGGCGGCAGACATCACCGCGTTCCGCGCAACGACTGTTCCGGTCGGCGAGGATCAGGAACCGATGCTGGAACAGTGCCGGGAGATTGTGCACAAATTCAACACGGTATATGGAGAGACGCTGACTATGCCCCAGATTCTGCTCCCGGACAATGCCGCCTGCCTGCGCCTGCCCGGAACAGATGGCAAAGCCAAGATGAGCAAATCGCTCGGCAACTGCATCTACCTCTCCGATACGCCCGAAGAGGTCCGGCAGAAGGTCATGGGCATGTACACCGATCCGGATCATCTGCGCGTGTCCGACCCGGGCAAGGTCGAAGGAAATCCGGTCTTCACGTATCTTGACGCTTTCTGCACGGATGATATGTTCGCGGAGTATCTCCCGGACTATCAGAATCTCGATGAGATGAAAGCACACTACCAGCGCGGCGGCCTCGGCGATGTCAAGGTCAAGAAGTTCCTGATCAAGGTCATGGAAGAAACGCTGGCCCCGATCCGTGAGAAACGGCACGCATGGGAGAAGCGGATCCCTGATGTCTATGACATTCTTCACGATGGCAGCATGCGTGCCGAGAAAGTGGCCGCATCCACCCTCGCCGATGTCAAGGCGTCCATGCGGATCAACTACTTTGATGACCAGGCTCTGATTGCCGAGCAGATTAAAAAATACGGAGCCAGGTAATTGCGGCATATCCTGGCGGCAGTCAGAAACTGAGCCGCACCTCGCTCCGCAATGGAGCCAGAACCACCATTAATCGGAAAAATCAAGGAGGAAGGAGAATCGACGAATGATTCTCCTTCCTCTTTTTTCCTTTTTCGTACCCACATTCTCGTGCTCCTGGCGAACTCCCCGGCGGCCAGCTCATGGCATGCCCCGCGTATGCTCAATACCCAAGCGTTCCGTTCAGGCTCTCATCATCCTTCACCCAGTCCGTCACCATCGTAACGCGGTAATGATCATGATCATCACGGACGATGACTTTCTCGATGCCGGCATTAATGATCATCCGCTTGCACATGGAGCAGCTGTTGGAGTTCCGGACATAGGCGCCGGTGCTGACCTCCTTACCGACAAGATAAAGAGTGCTCCCCAGCATCTGATCCCGGGACGCACTGATGATCGCATTGGCCTCCGCATGCACGCTGCGGCAGAGCTCGTAGCGCTCTCCTCTCGGCACCTTCATCTTCTGGCGGATGCACACACCAAGATCCGAGCAGTTTTTGCGGCCGCGCGGCGCTCCGACATAACCGGTGGAGATCACCTCATCGTTCTTCACGATGACTGCTCCATAGTTCCGGCGGAGACAGGTCCCTCTCTGCGCTACAATCTCCGCCAGATCCAGATAATAATTAATCTTATCTCTTCTCTCCATCAATGAGACCTGCTCCTTCCAGAAGCTGCTGTCCTTACGATGATATGGCAGCCTTCCATCACATATCCGTCTGCCATTCGGCGCTGTGCTTTCCCCGCACCGTCACCTGGCACGGCGTCTTTAATCCGTATATCCATCATCCGGTACAGCACCCAAAGACTCTTTTTCACATCCGTCATCCGGTGCAGCTTTCGGCAACTCTTCTTCGAGATCTTCCCCGCGGTCATTTGCCCAGAACTCCGTGCAGCGCACGGCACGGTCCCAGCCGGCGAGGCGCTGTTTCCGGACTTTTTCATTCATCTGCGGATGAAATACCTTGTCAATTCTCACATTGCGCTGCACATCCTCCGTATCCTTCCAGTAGCCCACCGCGATGCCGGCAAGATAAGCGGCGCCAAGAGCTGTCGTCTCAATACAGGAAGGACGAATGACATCGGCATTGGAGATGTCCGCTTGGAACTGCATCATGAAATCATTGGCACTGGCTCCGCCATCCACACGGAGCGAAGCCATCTTCTCTCCGGAATCTTCTTCCATGGCGCGGATCAGGCTGCTGCTCTGATAGATGATGGATTCCAGCGCGGCGCGGATAAAATGTTCCTTCTCACAGCCCCGGGTCAGTCCGACAATCGTACCGCGTGCATAAGGATTCCAGTATGGCGCACCCAGTCCGGTGAAGGAGGGGACAAGATAGACACCGCCGGTGTCCTCCACCCTGGTCGCATAGGTCTCGGACTGCGGTGCCGTCTGAATCATCCGCAGCCCATCACGCAGCCACTGCACGGCTGCACCGCCGACAAATACGCTGCCCTCCAGGGCGTATTCCACCTCACCGGTACTCGCGGCAATCGTCGTGACCAGTCCATGCTGCGAGGCAATCGGCTTTGTCCCGGTGTTCATCAGAAGGAAACAGCCCGTTCCATAAGTATTCTTCACCTCTCCCGGCGCAAAACAGCACTGGCCGAACAGCGCCGCCTGCTGATCTCCTGCTGCGCCGGCGATCGGAATCTCACCGCCGAGCTCCGCCGCTGACGTCACGCCATACAGGCCGGACGACGGCTTTACCTCCGGCAGCATGGACTCCGGGATCTGGAAATACTGCAGCAGCCCCTGATCCCAGCACATGTCGTGAATATTGTAGAGCATTGTCCGCGACGCATTTGTCCGGTCCGTCACATGGACGCGTCCGCGCGTCAGATTCCAGATCAGCCAGGTGTCGACCGTGCCGAAGGCCAGCTCCCCAGCCTCAGCCATGGCGCGCGCACCATCCACATGGTCCAGAATCCAGGCGATCTTACTGGCGCTGAAATAGGCATCCGGCACCAGGCCGGTTTTATCCCGCACGGTCTGGGCCATGCCGTCCGCCCGCAGCTGTTCGATCCGGTCAGCGGTTCGCCGGCATTGCCAGACAATCGCGTTGCAGACCGGCTGCCCCGTCTTCCGGTTCCAGACGATTGTCGTCTCTCTCTGATTCGTAATTCCGATGGCGGCAATGTCCGCCGCTGTGACACCGGCCATCGCCATGGCCTCCACCGCCACAGAAAGCTGTGATGACCAGATCTCCAGAGGATTGTGTTCCACCCAGCCGGAATGCGGATAGTACTGCCGGAATTCTTTCTGCGCCTTGCTGATCTCTCTCCCGCTCCGGTCAAACAGGATGCAGCGGGAACTCGTTGTTCCCTGATCCAGCGCCATCACATATCTCTTCATCGATGTACCTCAATCCTCTGGCATTGGAGTTTTACCCGCAGCCGCAGTCTGTCTGCCTTCGGATATTTGCGGATTCCCGCCTTACTTGGTTCCGAAGATCCGGTCACCCGCATCGCCAAGGCCCGGGCAGATGTAAGCATCCTGGTTCAGCTCCCGGTCCAGATGTCCCACATAGATCTGCACATCCGGATGCTCCTTGTGCAGCCGGCGCAGGCCTTCCGGCGCAGCGATAATGCAGAGGAACTTGATTTTCTTTCCGCCGTGCTGCTTGATGAAGTTCACCGCGGAGACGGCGGATCCGCCGGTAGCCAGCATCGGGTCGGTCACTACAATCGTCCGCTGTTCGATCGGCTTCGGCAGCTTGCAGTAGTACTCGTGTGGCTCGTGAGTCACCTCATCCCGGTACAGACCGATGTGCCCAACCTTGGCAGAAGGAACCAGATCCAGGATTCCCTGCACCATGCCAAGCCCCGCGCGAAGAATCGGAACCACAGCGAGCTTGCGGCCGGCAATCACCGGAGTCATGCATGTCTCAATCGGAGTTTCCACCTTGATCATCTCTGTCGGCAGATCACTGAGCGCCTCGAATCCCATCAGCATCGCGATCTCTTCCACCAGCGCGCGGAATTCGTTCGTTCCGGTAGTCTTGTCGCGCAGCCGGGAAATCTTATGCTGAATCAGCGGATGCGTCAGAATATGAATCTGCTCAATTCCTTCGAATTCCTTCATGTTCTCTTCCATAGATGTCTCCATTCCGTCTCGTTTGCGGTGATCTGTCCAGCAGGCTGCTGCACGCGCAGGACCTTCGCCGCACGTGCTTCCGCCTGTCCGCCCCGGCGCCTTATTGTCTCCGGGGCTTTGTTTCCATTGTCTGTCCCTTTCTCTTA
Source organism: uncultured Lachnospiraceae bacterium (assembly GCA_902796405.1). GTDB lineage: Bacteria > Bacillota > Clostridia > Lachnospirales > Lachnospiraceae > UBA3305. The sequence continues at coordinate 11,214 of CADBOY010000194.1, forward strand.
ATCTTCCGTCTTCTTTTCTTCCTTCTGGGACGGATAGTTGTTGAAGCTCACGCCCCGGTTGATATCTCCGGTATGCCGCTCACCAAAGTTATAGTGATTGCCCGGCAGGATCGCATTCAGCAGAATGCCGAATATCGCCGCAAGTGCCAGACCGGTCAGCGTGATGTTGGCACCACCCACCTGGAAGGTCAGTCCATCCGAGAATCCCAGTCCGCATACCAGGATAACTGCCGCAATGATCAGGTTGCGGGATTCCGTGAAATCCACACGGTTCTCAACCACGTTTCTCACGCCGATGGCTGAGATCATACCATAGAGGATGAAGCTGACGCCGCCGATGATGGAGCTCGGAAGAGAGCTGATGATTTCCGCGACCTTCGGGATGAATCCGAGAATAACGGCAAAGCAGGCGGCAATCCGGATCACGCGGGGATCATAGACATGCGACAGCTCCAGAACGCCGGTGTTCTCTCCGTAGGTCGTGTTCGCCGGTCCGCCGAACATGGCGGAGAGCGACGTGGCAAGGCCATCGCCAAGAAGCGTACGGTGCAGACCGGGATCTTCAATGAAGTTCTCTCCGACCGTTGCGGAGATGGCGGAGATATCTCCGATATGCTCCATCATCGTCGCAAGAGCGATCGGCGCCATCACGAGGATCGACGTCACATCAAATTTGCAGAGGAAGAACGGCGGCACACCGACTGCTGCGGCAGAGGCTACACCGGAGAAATCCAGGATCACGCTGCCATCAGGATTGGTGAAACCGAGGGCCTGAAAGATGCAAGCCGCCACATAGGCTACTACAATTCCCATCAGGATCGGGATGATCTTCCACATTCCCTTTCCCCAGATATTGAAGATGATGATCGTGACCAGAGCGATCAGCGCCAGTCCCCAGTTCGTCGATGCGTTGTTCACGGCGGAAGGAGCCAGGCTCAGACCGATACAGATGATGATCGGTCCGGTCACAACCGGCGGCAGGAAATGCATGACGCGCTTCACGCCGACAACCTTCACGATCAG
>CADBOY010000195.1 GCA_902796405.1 uncultured Lachnospiraceae bacterium
CCCGGGAAAGCAGGGATGAAGACACGCGGCTGAGCGAGACGATGCGTGCAGACGCTGACCATTCCCTTGTCGTATACCGGACGCTCTGCGCTCTCACTGGTTCCGGCAGCGCGGATCGGGAATACCTTCGCCAGTGGCGCCTCCCAGACCTTCTCCGCCTCATCGAGCGGAATTCTCACCCTGCCATACGCAAGAACCGGTTCCTCTGTGACTTCGCCGATCACGGTGCCCGGCGCCGTCAGATTGCGGATCTCATCGGCCGGAACTTCGGCAAGGATGCTGCCCCAGTCAGCGGCGAAGAAATCTGCCGCCGGATAATCCGCCGCGATCTTCACGCCCAGGCGGTTGCCGAAAGCCATCTTGGCCGCCGCTTCAGCGGCTCCGTGACGCTCAATCTCATAGGCTGCCGTGATGCGCCCTGCTTCGATATCCGCATGAATCCGGTCGTACAGATCCATGATCTGCGCATAATCGGGAAGATCCTTCTCATCGCGGCGCGCGCGGAACAGCACCAGCCGGTCTCCCGCCTTCTTCAGTTCCGGCGAGATGATGTCGGATTCCTCAGCTACGTCCACGGCAAAGGAAATCAGTGTCGGCGGAACATCGATCTCATTGAAGGAACCGGACATGCTGTCCTTGCCTCCGATGGAACCAATTCCAAGAGCCAGCTGCGCACGGTATGCGCCGAGCAGTGCCGAGAACGGCTCGCCCCAGCGCTTCGGATCCGTTCCCAGGCGGCGGAAGAATTCCTGGAACGTGAAGTGCAGTTTCCGGAAATCACCGCCTGCTGCAACAATCTTGCCGACGGAAGAAATCACAGCATACTGCGCACCGTGGTACGGGCTCCAGCTGGTCAGATATGGATCGTAGCCGTAGCTCATCATCGTGACGGCATCCGTCTCACCCTCCAGCGCCGGGACCTTCGCGACCATCGCCTGCGTCTCGGTCATCTGGTATCTGCCGCCGTAGGGCATCAGAACGGAACCGGCGCCGACCGTGGAGTCAAAGCGCTCCACCAGCCCCTTCTGTGAGCACACATTCAGATCTTCCAGCGTGCTCTTCCACTTTTTTTCTACATCCTCAGCCGTCAGTTCTTCTTTATGGAAAGGATCTCCATCCTCATTCGGAACCACAACCGTCAAATCGGTCTCCTGATGCGCGCCGTTGGTATCCAGGAACGCCCGGCTGATATTGACGATCTCTTTCCCGCGCCAGGTCATGACCAGACGAGGATCCTCTTCCACTTCCGCGACGACCGTCGCCTCCAGATTTTCCTCGTGGACATACCGCATCATCTCATCGAGATCCTTCGGATCGAGCACCAGAGCCATCCGCTCCTGCGACTCAGAGATTGCGATCTCTGTTCCGTCCAGTCCGGCGTACTTCTTCGGCACCTTATCCAGGTTGATGCGGAGTCCGTCTGCCAGTTCGCCGATGGCAACGGACACACCGCCCGCACCGAAGTCATTGCACTTACGGATGAGCCGGGTCACTTCCGGACGGCGGAACAGACGCTGAATCTTCCTCTCCGTCGGCGCGTTACCCTTCTGCACCTCGGCACCGCAGGTCGTAAGCGACTGGCTGTTGTGTGACTTCGAGGATCCTGTCGCTCCGCCGATGCCGTCGCGGCCGGTTCTCCCGCCGATCAGCAGGATGATATCCCCGGGATCCGACGTCTCGCGGATGACATACCGGCGCGGCGCTGCTCCCATCACAGCACCGACCTCCATGCGCTTGGCCACATAGTTCGGATGATAGATCTCTTTGACATAGCCTGTCGCAAGGCCGATCTGGTTGCCGTACGAGCTATAGCCCTGCGCGGCATCCGTGACGATCTTCTTCTGCGGAAGCTTGCCAGGAAGAGTGTCCTTCGCCGGAACCGTCGGGTCAGCCGCTCCGGTCACGCGCATCGCCTGATAGACATAAGTACGTCCGGACAGCGGATCGCGGATGGCACCGCCCAGGCAGGTTGCGGCACCACCGAACGGCTCGATCTCCGTCGGATGATTGTGCGTCTCATTCTTGAAGTTGATCAGCCATTCCTCGGTCTTTCCGCCCACTTCAAGCGGAACAACGATCGAGCAGGCATTGATCTCATCAGTCTCCTCCTGGTCGGTCAGCTTTCCTTCTTTCTTGAGCTTCTTCGCCGCCAGGAGCGCCAGATCCATCAGGCAGACGTATTTGTCCTTCCGGTCTCCGTAGACCTCCTTGCGGTCCGCAAGATACTGCTCATAGGTATCCTTGATCTCACGGGTGTAGGCTCCGTCCGTGAACGATATATTCGAAAGCTCCGTCTGGAATGTCGTATGACGGCAGTGATCGGACCAGTAGGTATCCAGCACCCGGATCTCTGTCATCGTCGGGTCGCGGTGCTCCTCATCCCGGAAATACCGGCGGATAAACGTGAAGTCGTCAAAGGTCATGGCGAGGTTCAGCGAATCATACAGCTCGCGCAGAGCCGCTTCATCCATCTCGTTAAAGCCGGTGAAGACCGTGACATCGTCCGGCTCCGGATAGTTCTCCACCAGAGTTTCCGGAACTTCACCGTCGGACAGCCGGGAATCGACCGGATTCAGGACCAGCGACTGGATCTGCCGGAGTTCGTCCTCACTCACGTCGCCCTCGATGACATAGGTCACGGCAGAGCGGATCACCGGCTGCTCCTCTTCCTTCAGAATGCGGACACACTGTTCGGCGGAATCCGCACGCTGATCATACTGGCCAGGAAGGGATTCCACGGAGAACACCTTCGCTCCCTCTGCGCGCGGAAAGGTTCCTTCATAGAGAATGTCGACCGGGGGCTCAGAGAAGACAAGCTGTTTGGCCGCCTCATATGTCTCGTCGCTGATATTCTCGATATCATACCGGATCAGCCGGCGGACATTCATTACGTCCTTAAGGCCAAGGAATCCGGAGATCTCTTCCTTCAATCCTCTTGCCTTCACCGCATATCCCGGCTTTTTCTCCACATAGATCCGTCTTACACCCATGTTGTCCTCCTGCGGCGCGGTATGCGCCTCCCTGGGAAATGATTTGATCCGCTTGTTCATGTCTGCCCGGCATTCCGGTCCTCCGGATTCCGGGCAGTCGGCTGCGGGGAGGTTCAGCGGCCTGGCTCAATCTCCCGCCATACACGCGAAGTGTATATATACATATCTGTTATCCGATTATATTTCAGTCCTCCGGCAGATGTCAATCAAACGGCAGCTGCCGTCAATGCGCCGGCGATTTGCTTCGGAACCGTCAGTTCTCCTCGTCTTCGTCCTCATCCTCCGGTCCCAGTCCATAGTAACCATCACCGAAGAAAGAATCGCCGGATTCCTCCACCTCATAATGGATCCCGGCATCCTGCTCTTCGCCTTCCTCCCCGGCTGACTCAGCTTCCGCCTCCGCCTCGCGCTCTTCATCGCGGTTGGCGTACTGCGCCGCGTTGAGCGATTCGCGGATCAGCATGCGGACGTCGTCCTCCGGCATAACAAGCTCCTTTGCGAGCTCGCCTACCTCCGGCGCGTGACCGAGCTCATCCTCGAGTTTTGCCTCCGCCGCAAGCAGACGATTCCCGCCGCGGGCGAGCTTTTCCGCCGCCTGTCTGGTCTCGTTCTGCTCCTCCAGCAGCGCCTGCATGGCCCTTGTCACCCGTTCCGAGAGATAATTCCGGAAACCGCCAGACAGCAGGGAACGTCCTCCCGTCCGAAGATCCTCTACCGCCGTCACCAGCTCCAGATTCCCCTCCTGCACCAGGTCCGCGATGAGAACGCCGCGCCCGGTAAGCTGCCGCGCTGCGTCCAGAACAAAGGACAGATGCCCCTCCATCAGTCTGGCTGCCGCCGCCTCATCGCCCGCTGCCGCCTTCTGTGCCAGCATCTCCGCCTCTTCCGGGCTGCAGGGCACGGTGCCTTGCAGTTCATCCAGATACATGGTGAAGTAAGCTTCATCCTCTCCCGTCTCAGCCGGCTTCTCCGGTTCAGCATCCCGGCGGATGGTGACGGACCGGGTATCGTGCAGCTGATATTCATCGATCTGGATATTTTCCTCGTCCGCAAACCGGTAGATCAGGCTGATATCCGATTCGTCCAGTTCCCTTCCGGGAAAGCTCGCCAGAATATCCTGCACCGACACATGGCCGCCCTTGGCCTGCGCTTTTTTCTGCAGCGTCTGCAGGCCAGACTTCAGATTCTCCGGTTTCTTCTTCCTGTTCATTGACCCTCCGTATTCTTCTCCTGTCCGCCGGGCTTTCCGTAAGCGCCGCAGCCGCGCCGGTCCTCACCGGCCGCCGCATCTGACGACAGCATGGCGCCCGCGTGTTCAGTCGAAGATGAAATTCGCAAGCACCGTGTTGCTGATGTCAATGCCCCGCTCCGTCAGACAGATCCGTCCATCCTGCACCTGCAGCAGTTTGCGGCGGATCAGCTCATCGGTCTGTTTTCCGTAGAGCGATCGGTAATCTCTGCCGAACCTCGCCTCAAACTCCGCCACGCTGACACCGCGCATCATGCGCAGACCGAGAAACATGTACTCCTCGATTGCGTCCTTCTCACTCTGCGCCGGCATTTGCCGGAACATGCGGTATCCTTCGCCGATATGTGCGTAATATTCCTTCGGATCCACCGGATTCTGGAAGCGCCTTCCGTCCACATAGGATGCGGCTGACAGACCGAATCCCAGATAATCCCCGCATGTCCAGTAGATCTTATTGTGCTCGCACTCGTATCCGTCTTTCGCGTAATTCGAGATCTCATAGCGGTGATAGCCCTGCTCCGCCAGGAACTTCCCGGTGTGATGGTACATATCCCGGTCCGCTACTTCATCCGGGAGGAGCCTCTGCCCCTCCGCCGTGCCGTAGCGCTCGTAAAACGGCGTTCCCTCCTCTACGATCAGGGAATACGCCGAGATGTGCTCCGGCTCCAGCGCCGCCACCTTCTCCAGGGTGTCTGACCATCCGCCGAACGTCTGCCCCGGCAGGCCGCTCATCAGATCGATATTAATATTGGTAAAACCGGCCTCACGGGCCAGCTTCCAGCTCTCCAAAAAATCCTCCCAGGTATGGATCCGGCCCAGGAGCTTCAGCATCGCATTGTCCGCGGACTGCAGACCGATGCTCAGGCGATTGATGCCGCACTCGCGGTAAGCGGCAAGCTTCTCCCTGGTCAGTGTTCCCGGATTGCACTCGATGGTGATCTCTGCATCATCCTCGAACAGGAACTGATTGCAGAGACGTCCCAGCACGCGCCGAATCTGCTCCGGCGGGAGAATCGAAGGCGTCCCTCCGCCGAAGAAGACCGATTTGATCTCGTAGAGATTGCCCAGCGGCTCAAAGGACCGGATCTCCTTCATGAGCTGCCGCATATAATACCCCTGTTCCTGCCGGTCAGCCGGAGCAGACGGGAAATCACAGTACAGGCATTTTCTCACGCAGAACGGGATGTGGATATAGATGCCCAGTTTTCTCTTCTTCATCCACTCTCACTCCGTGTCCAGCTTGAGAACGTTCATGAACGCCTTCTGCGGAATCTCCACATTGCCAACCTGTCTCATTCGCTTCTTGCCTTCTTTCTGCTTTTCCAGCAGCTTCTTCTTCCGCGTGATGTCGCCGCCGTAGCACTTCGCGAGCACGTCCTTGCGCAGCGCCTTCACGGTCTCTCTTGCGATGACGCGCCCGCCGATCGCCGCCTGAATCGGGATATCGAACAGCTGCCGCGGGATCTCTTCCTTGAGCTTTTCGCACATCTTCCTTCCGCGGTCGTAAGCGGTCTCTTCAAAAACGATAAATGACAGGGCGTCGACGGGTTCCTTGTTCACAAGGATATCGAGCTTGACGAGAGAGGATCGCTGATAGCCGGCCAGTTCATAGTCAAATGACGCATAGCCGCGGGACCGCGACTTGAGCGCGTCAAAGAAGTCATAGATGATTTCATTCAGCGGAAGCTGATAGCGCAGCAAGGCCCTCGTGTCCTCAAGGTACTCCATCCCCTGGTAGACGCCGCGCCGGTCCTGACACAGATCCATAATGGCGCCGATGAATTCTGTCGTCACCATGATCTCCGCGTTCACCACCGGCTCCTCCATGAACTCAATCGTCGAGGGATCCGGCATATTCGAGGGGTTCGTGAGCTCGATCACACTGCCGTCCGTCAGATGCACCTTGTAGACCACACTCGGCGCTGTCGTAATGACGTCGATATCGTATTCCCGGTCGATGCGCTCCTGAATTACATCAAGGTGAAGCAGGCCGAGAAATCCGCACCGGAACCCGAAGCCGAGCGCGGCCGATGTCTCCGGTTCAAACTGAAGCGCCGCGTCGTTGAGCTGCAGCTTCTCGAGAGCATCCCGCAGATCCGGATATCTCGCGCTGTCCGCCGGATACATTCCGCAGTAAACCATCGGCTGCGCCTTCTTGTAGCCGGGCAGCGGCGCGCTGCAGGGACGTTCGGTCTCCGTCACGGTATCACCGACGCGTGTCTCCTGCACATTCTTGATACTTGCGGTGATGTAGCCCACCATGCCCGCCGACAGTTCCTCGCAGGGGATAAACTGTCCCGCGCCGAAATAGCCGACCTCTACGGTTTCAAAATCAGCGCCGGTGGCCATCATGTGGATCTTCATTCCCTTATGAACCCGCCCCTGCTTGAGGCGACAGAAAATGATAACGCCGCGGTAGGAATCATAGACGGAGTCGAAGATCAGTGCCTGCAGAGGAGCGTCCGGATCGCCTCCCGGCGCCGGAATATCCCGCACCACTGCCTCCAGCACGCTGCGGACGTTGGTCCCGTTCTTCGCCGAGATCAGCGGCGCATTCTCCGCATCCAGCCCGATCACATCCTCGATCTCTTTCTTGACCCTCTCCGGATCGGCGCTGGGAAGGTCGATCTTATTGATCACCGGCACGACCTCCAGATCGTGGTCCAGCGCGAGATAGACATTGGCCAGTGTCTGTGCCTCCACGCCCTGCGTCGCGTCGACAACAAGAACGGCGCCATCGCAGGCCGCCAGACTTCGGGATACTTCATAATTAAAGTCGACATGTCCGGGGGTGTCGATCAGATTGAACATATATTCCTTGCCGTCGTCCGCCTTGTAGATGGTCCGGACGCACTGCGACTTGATCGTGATGCCTCTCTCCCTCTCAAGATCCATGTTGTCAAGCACCTGATCCTGCATCTCGCGCTCCGTCAGGAGACCGGTCATCTCAATAATCCGGTCTGCGAGCGTCGATTTGCCGTGATCGATGTGAGCGATGATGCAGAAGTTGCGGATTCTGCTGCGGTCAAAATCTGCCATATCAATCCACCTGCCTTAAAAATGCCATGCATGCGGCGCGTGCAGCGAAACCTGTCGTTTCGCCCGTGCGCCGCGCGTATCACAAAGTGTAGCACAATCCCGCTGCTGAAACAAGGAAATCCACGCTGCCCGCGCGGTTCCCGTCTGCCCGCGAATCTTCCTTATCCAATGCGCATCTTGCGCGTTCCAGATCCATCCGTAAGTCTGTCACTGACTCTTGCTGCCCTTACCCAATGCGCACCTTGCGCGTTCCAGATCCGCGTGGTTCCTGCCTGACCAGCTGCCTGCGAATCTTCCTCTTCATGCGGATTTCTTATTGACAACCCCGGCTGTATCGATTATCATAATCAGGTATGTTTCTGCGGAGATTGTCCGTGTCCAAAATTCATTTTCCGCAGAGCAATTGATTTAATATGACAATATGCGATATCTGAGATGTAACACAGGAGGTGTGCAAAGTGGCAAATATCAAGTCTGCCAAGAAGAGAGTAGTCGTTTCCGCGAAAAGAGCGGAGCGCAATAAAGCAGTTCGTTCCCGCGTGAAGACTTACGTCAAGAAGGTTGATGCGGCGATCGCCAGCGGTGACAAGACGGCGGCTCAGGCTGCGCTTACTGCAGCTTCTTCCGAGCTGGACAAAGCGGCTTCCAAGGGCGTGTTCCACAAGAACACCGCAGCCCGCAAGATTTCCCGCATGTCGCTCGCTGTCAACAAGATGGCATAATCTGAAGCGATAAAGTTTCATTCGAACAGGCAGCCGACCCACTTCCTGTTCCCCGGCAGAAGAACAGTTGGATCTGCCAGCGGCTTCTGCTGATATTAAGATAAAACGAAGAGACCGGCTCAAGGTGTGAGGCCGGTCTTTTTGCTGTCATCGATTTTCCCCCCTTCTGTCCACCCTGCCCTTCCGCAGATCTTCCAGGCCGGCTGAATGCTTTGGTAATCGGAAGTGGATCCGATGATCATTTTCACTGCTCTCCCACCGGTCTTACCGGCCGGCTGAATGCCCTGCTCCATCGCCTTCTAACCATGCCGCTCGGACAGTTCTGCCAGAAGCACCTCGGCGGCGAGCCGGTCCTGGATGTCCCCCGACTTCACGGCCGCATCCATTTCCATACAGCGGCGCACATCCCGTTCCAGCTCCCCACGGGAAAACCGCGACGTCTGGCGCAGACATTTGCGGAGACGGAATGACTTGAATCCGGTTTTCTCCAGCATCTCACTCTGCGGCGCTCTCCGCTCGGACAGTTCCTGTACTTCCAGCAAGGAATGGAACTGCCATTCCAGCTTGGGGATGATCTCCTGCGGGCGGACATTCCGGCGCAGCAGATCGTAATAGAGGTCCAGAGCCTTCTGCTGCTGTCCGTCCGCCACCGCATCCACCATATCATAGATCTGATTGGTCAGAAGCTCTGAAATCTGTACGGTAGTGACCGCTTCTACGTCCTCGTCGCTGATCACATTCCGCCCTTCGGTATAAGACACCAGCTTCGCCAGCTCATTGCGGATATTCTCCATATCATCCCCGGTCTTCTCCAGGAACCGGTCCATCGTGGAGCGGCGGATCTTCTTTCCCTCGCTGGCCAGACCCGCTGCTGCCCATGCCGCCAGTTCTCCTTCCGAAAGTCTTGTGCAGACGGTAACGAGGCCCACACTGCTCACTGCCTTGTACAGCTTCATGTCTCGCCGGATCTTCTCTTCATCGAAGACAATGCTCGCCGTATCCGGCATATTCCGGATGTAATCCGGCAGAGGATCCGCATTCTTCGTAAACAGACCGGAATCCTCCACCACAATGACCCGCCTGTCCGCAAAAAATGGCAGCGTCTCGGCGGCGTCCCGGATCCGCACAGGGTCTGCTGCGCCCTCCCGGAGGACCAGGCAGTTCATCGTGTTGTCACCGGCAATTGCCTTCTTCAGGCGTCCGACAAGGCTATGCCGCAGGAATGCCTCTTCACCGGTGATCAGATACACCGGCCGGAACTTCCCGGTCTCGATGTCCGCGCGGATCTCTTTCTCCATCTCCTTCCGGCTCGGCGTCCGGCTGCTTTTTCCATATCCCGGCATGAAATCCTCCAGCTGCCCTCTCTGTCAAGGCGGTATTGAGTCTGCACGTCAACACAGGTATCCCTGCGGGCTCAAAAGCAGCGTTATCTAATGCGTCTGCTGTCATATCATGTCAGCACGGGTATCCGTGCGGCTCAAAGGCAGCGTCATCTAATGCGTCTGCTGTTGTATCGCGTCGGCGCATCTGCGCGCGGGCTCAGTTTCGGTAATAATCATTCCCCGGATGAGCGGCAGACCATCTGGTGTTGATTGCCATGTAAAGCTCTGCATTGGTAGCATCGACATAGGGATTCACCCAGACCAGTCCGAGAATCCCCAATGTCATGGCCGACGCCGCGTTCCAGAGGATGAAAGAAAGGTCCAGAATGAAGGCATTCGTCTTCTCGCCCTCCATCATCGCCTTGCTGGTCTTAAGAGCCGTATTGAAATCCAGTTCCGGATTGTCTGCCAGAAGATACGGCACCAGCCGGTACTCATAGGTCTTGATGATACCCGGAATGACGAACAGTAACGTCCACAGGAATATCATGAGATCCCGCATGAACATGGTGAATGCCACACTGGTCCAGTGATTCCGAAAGCCAAACAGCAGATCATCGATCATGCCGGAGCCTTCACTGTGAATATTGTGCAGATAGAACCGGCTTCCGCCCACCTCGAAGATGTTGCCGATCAATGCTTTGAGGAGAATGCTGATGATCAGAATCAGGACGACGAAGAAAACGCTGATGCCGGTGATCATGAACCAGCGCGCCCAGCTTCCTCCCATCTGCTGTGAAAAACTTCTGAATATACGTGGTACACTGTCATCGGAATTGCCGCCGTACTGAATCGTGTAACCGGAGCCGTTTGAGCCGCCGGCAAGCAGCATGGCCACAAGCGATACAATCACGCAGGCCAACCAGTTGCTCTTTACCATCAGCTTCGCATTGCTCTTCAGTTGTTGTCTGGTCCAGTTCATGGGAGTATCCTTTCTCTTCTTCGCGCATCGCGGCATTCCGCTGACATGCGGTGCTCAGTGTTCGTCAACAAAGCGCGGCACTCCGACCGTCAGCTCGAATTCCTGATCGTCTTCACTGATAGTCTCACTCAGTGCATCCCAGTCGATATGCTTTGCCATCTCCGGAATCGTGCTTTCAAAAAACGACTTTGCCTGCTTCTCCGGAATCAGAGAAATATAAGAGCGGAGCCACCGGATTCCTCCGTTCGCGTGGTAATACGTTTCAATCGCGCACAGCCCCTTCTCATACTGATCTTCGTCCAGCTTCCAGCAGATGGCCATCAGCTCGATGGTCAGATCCCGGACAGCGGCAATTCCGATCTTCTGAATCAGGGGAACCAGATCCTCCCCGGACACCGCCGCGTCCTCCGCTCTGACCGCGTAGCCGGTGAAAGACTGGATGTCTTCCGACTGCAGGTACTCGAAATTCTCCTCCTCATCATCCTCCTCATCCGG
>CADBOY010000196.1 GCA_902796405.1 uncultured Lachnospiraceae bacterium
CGCGTGGCGCACGCGGCAGTTGGCGAATGTCTCCTCTCTGGTGCAGGTGAGCCGTACGGGTCTTCCTCCCACCTGCAGACTCAGCCACGCACAGAGCGGCTCGTACAGCGCGTCCTGCTTGTCGCCGAAGCCGCCGCCGATGTACGGCTTGATCACGCGCACGAGTCCCCAGTCGATGCCGAGCGCCTGGGCAACACACCGGCGCACGATGTGCGGGATCTGCGTCGAGGTGACCACGACGATCTTCTCATTGTCCCGATATGCGAAGCAGCTGGCATTCTCAATATGGCAGTGCTGCACGGTCGGGGTATCGTACCAGCCCTCGACATGGACCAGGCCTGGCTCCCTGATCGCCTCATCCATGTTGCCGTGCTTGTTCTCCGTGTGCGCGAGAATATTGTGCGGATAGCGGTGATGCAGCAGCGGCGCGCCGTCCTTCATCGCCTCCTGTGCGTCGAGGACGAAGGGCAGCTCTTCATATTCTACGCGAATCGCCGCGGCGGCACGCTTCGCGGTAATCTCATCTTCCGCAACAACCGCCGCCACATCATCGCCCCAGTAGCGCACATGCCGCGTCAGCAGATGCCGGTCAGCAACGTCCTGGTGCTCCTCTTCGGTTGACCAGGGATGCCCTGCGGTGGGGAAGGGCTGTTCCGGCACGTCAAAGCAGGTATACACTCCGATGACGCCGGGCATCTTCTCCGCCTCGCTGGTATCCACTGAGAGCACGCGCGCATGCGTTACCTCCGCATGCCGTATCTTCGCGATCAGAGCGTGCGCGTCACAGAGATCATCCACATACCGGGTTCTCCCGGCCGCCTTGTCCACCGCATCCACGCGCGGGACGCTTTTCCCGATTATCATGCACTCCCCTCCTTATATCCATTTGTCCTGGATCCAGGATGCTCGCCCGGGCATCTCCTTGTTACGATCCCTGTATCAGGTTCTTGTTCCGGTCTTCCTTCAAATCCTGATACTGGTTTTTACCATGATCCTGATTTGGGGCCGTATCTCTGGGCTCTGTTCGGATTCTTGTTACGATCCCTGGTCAGATTTGAGGTCTGGCTGACAGAATATGGCTCTTTTCCTTATTATCAGATATACGGCAGTCATTTGCAAGAAGCAGATATCGGCATGTGCGCTCCATGACTGCCGTTTCTCCTCTTGTTTTCCCCTGACAGAAAAAGATGGCCATTCCCGCAGAAACAGCCATCTTCTCTCTACTTGTCTTCCATTACCATCTCGGTTTCGTGCATCTTCCCCTCGACCAGATCCTCGTCGATGAACACCTGTCCGCACTTCGGGCATCGCAGAACCTCTGTATGAAAGGCAAACGATAGATACTGAAAATCAACGATTTCTTTTTTTAACTCTTCCCTGCATCTTCCGCAGAGGAGTTTTCTGTTTCCCATGATTTTTTGTCCTCGTTTACAATCATCATGCGGTGTGAATACGCGTTGTACAAAGTGCAGCCGCCGCTTTCATCCATCGTATATTCTGCCCAGTACGTCATATGACTGATCTTCCGATGCGCAAATCTGTGGCCATTCTCCACATCAATGATATACTTTCCGGAACGTTCCGCCTCCTCGATCACTTGGATCACATCTTCTTCCAGGATCAATCTTTCCGTCAGTTTCTTCTTCAGTGCATCACTCATATGCAGAAAGAAGCGGTCTCCGCAGCCTGCCGGCGAATTATCTGCTATATGATATTGATCCACCAGCATACGGCGCAGCTTCCTTCGGTTTTCTCTGCGATTGGAAACAGTAGGAATGTTACGTGATTCGGTATCTCTTCCCAGGACCAGGTCTCCCAGGTAGCAGACTTTTTTCCCCTTCGCCCGGAAGATATCGGTGCAGTTAATGCAGTATGTGATGTATGGGTTCTCATCCATCGCAATCTGTTCAGCAACCTGTGTTTTGACAAAATTGGGATTCACGGTATACGCATGTCCGCCCCAGCTGCAGCACTGTGCCTTCGCTCCAGAATACTTCAATTCCTCCAGTGAAATATTTTCCGCTTCGAGGAGTCTCCGAACTCGATTCCTGATCTCCGGGAACCGGCGCATGGCACAAGGGTCATATACCGCTGCCGTACCAGTGATGTGTTTTCTGAGCCGAATTTCTACCAGCTCAAAATACATTTTTACCGGAATCTCCTGCATGTTTTCCCGAAAATTTTTATAGCAGTACGGACAGGCGAGAATAATCTCCGGCTGCTCCTGCTTCCTCCAGAGATCTCTGATACCATCCCGAATTTCCAGAAACTTCTCACGATCACCGGCCCATTCAGCAGGCGCTCCACAGCAGCCGATGCCAATCCCGGTAGATCCATCCAGAGACAGCAGCAGATCATACAGACCGGTCACATACTCCGGATCAGATCCTCCTAGCTGGCAGCCAGGGAAAAACATGCGCTTCATACGCCCTGGATGCGGGGCATAGAGCAAAGCGGCTTCAACTGATTCGGAAAATGCCAGATCTCTCATCCAGAAATCATGATGTGCCGGCGGGAGAACTCCCTGCTGGAAGGGATTACGCGAATCACTTTTCTTGGAACTGCAGGCCTTACGGCGATCAGTATCATTCCCATGTTATTCTATAAACTGAATCGTGATGTGATGGAGGATATCTACCATCTGAAGAATGCTGCCGCAAAGCAGCCTGATCAATGACAGGTGAATATAAGAAGGATTATGGGTAATTATAAAAAAAGCGAAATCACCAAGGAACGGATCACGGAAACCGCAGCTACTCTATTTCTTGAGAATGGATATTATGCTGTATCGATTAAGAGCATCTGTGATGCTTCCCATCTGTCCGTCAGCCGAATCAATTACCACTTTCAGACCAAAGCTGGCCTGGCGGAACACATCTGCCGGATATTTCTGCGGAATTTTTATGGACAGATAAAAAACGTCATCAGCTATGACGAGGATTATTCTCTGGTAGCGGAAATCGTCCAGATTCGATTTTTCATTTCCCTTTTTGCCAACAATGGCGAGAATCGGAATTATCAGAAATTCTACAACGATATTGCGCGCGAAGGAATCTGGGCAGTTGCTTTTCGTGACTTTGCCATGGACCGCTTTCTGGCTGCGCGAAACTCCACCTACTGTGCGGACAATCTTCTGTCTGATGAAGTCCTGAGGTATCGGTCCCGTATATTTGCCGTGGCGCTTCCCGCAATCTTTGCGGAAAATGGTCAGACCAATTCGGATATTCCCATCTTACCGGAGGAGCAGATTCAAACCATGCGTTCGGTCTTCTCGACTCTGTTTATGCAGCTGCTGGATATTCCTCACAATATTCAGGAAGAAATCGAGCAGCGCGCCATTCGATACGAAAAAGCGATCCACGTCGAGATAACAAGTCTGACGGACGTTCAAATCACGCTCCACATCGAAGATATTCAGGCATAAAACATGGCCGCTCTCTGACGAGCGGCCATATTTTATGTCGGTTTCTGAATCTCTTCTTGGCATCTTCACGAGTAATGTCAGCCAGAAATAGGCTGAATTCGAATTACTATTCTTTGGAGCCAATTTCCTCGCGCCGGAGAACCAGAATGGTTCCCTGTTTCTCCTGACGGTATGACTTCTACCGTGCAGAGATCCGCCGATCAAAGCCCACGTCATGATCACCGGACTTCACCCTGCCAGCACGCGGCGGAGATAGTCAAGCGCACGTGACTTCTCCATGATGACGATCAGCGCGGCGGCGATCAAGGTTCCACCGATGGTGCTCACAAGAAATGGCAGGACATAGGCAAAGAGCGCGGCGGTTTTACCAAGCACAAACACGGCAACCGGATAGGCAAGGAGTCCGCCGAGGATACCGGTGCCTCCCACTTCGGCAAGGCAGGTCGGGAACAGTTTTTTGGTCGCTGCATAGGCAAGGCCGCAGCAGAGCGCACCAACCATGCTGCCCGGGAAGGCAAACAGGGTGCCGGTTCCCATCAGATTCCGGATCAGCGACGCACAGAATGCAATGCCGACGCCCCACCACGGACCGAGAAGAACCGCGGCAAGCACGTTGACCATGTGCTGCACCGGAAAACACTTCGAGGCACCGACCGGAATATAGAATCCCGAAAGGCAGATGATGACTGCCACGAGCATGCCGGATACCGCGAGTTTCCTTGTTCTTTCCTGAGACATATCCATCTCCTCCTCTTCATTGTCCTGCGCAGCAGATGAGCCGCCGCTTCAGAAGTGCCCTCCTGGAGGGCCCGCCATCTTACCGGGCATACCAGCCGACGCTTCCCGATTCCCTGCCGGCGGAGGGCAGATGGTCCTCCCGGTCTGAGCCAGCAGTCGTATGGAATCTGCCAATAAAACAGGCAGAACCCGATGAGGATTCTGCCCGCTGTCTTCCGCATTCCGCGTCACCCGGATGCCATGCATCCGTTCCCTACGTTGGCATTATCCAAATCAGGTTATAGGGTCGTGCGCTCCAGCGCACCTCTCAGCCAATCCAGCTCCCCTGTACGCAGTATTCAGTTGTGATTCCGCTTCTTATCCTAGCACCATCTGTCAGATTTGTCATCTTTCAAATTCGGTAATGCGGCTGTTTCTTTCCCTGAACGCCATACTCCCTCATCTCCAGAGCGATTTTCTTCCACTCCGCAGGCTTTCCACTCCGCCGGCTGATGTGAAAATGGCGATCACTGGAGCTGATCCGGCCGGTCCTTGATCTTTACGTGGATGTCGCCCTCCATCTTCGTGTACTTCCGGCGATCAAATGCTTCGAGGAACATCTGCGAATATTTCCGGGAGGTGTGAAGCAGATCCCGGAATTCGGCCAGCGTGATCTGGCCGTCCCGGTCGAGCTTCTCATACAGCACATCCGTCACGTATTTCCAGTGCTCCGGCGCCATATAGGCCGTCGCATCCACGCGGATCAGATTTCCCCTTTTCCACTGCTCCATCAGAATCTGCCGGACCTGCCGGGGATTCGGATACTGCGCGGCCAGTTTCTCCGTATACGGCACCGCGAAGCCGGCCTCCCGGTAAACCGCAAGCAGCTCCTCCGTCAGACGGGCAATCTCGGCATCCGGTGTCATATCGACTCCATAGAGCATGACGCCGCCCCTCTCAATCTGCAGGATCTTCCGCTTGGTCAGCTCGTGCAGAACCAGTTCCTGCTGATTCTTCTGCAGCGCGAACTTAGCGCTGATCCGGCTGTAGAATTCCGCCTTCTCCATCTGCTGGATGACGGAATTCTCCTCGTGAAATGCTTTCAGCAGGCGCTCGGCATATGCTGCAATAACCTTCCAGTAATCCATGTGGATATAGCGGTCCGTGCCGATGACGATGGCCCGCTTCTTCTCCCTCAGATTCTCCAGGAGTTCATTCGTCCGCGTCAAAGACAGATTCAGACGGACGGCCAGCTCTCCGGCCGGAGGGATCTCGGCGCTGTACTCGTGCAGTTCTTCCTCCAGCTGCTCTGCGTCAGTTCCCTGCTCCTTGATCGCAAGCCCCCGCAGAACGGCTTCCTGGTTCCGGCGGTGTTTCCGTGCGTCCGCCTCCAGAAACACGCCGCCACCGAAGGATTCGACGGGAGAATAGAACAGAATGATAAACCGGTCTCCCTTCCGCACAGCGACCGGCTCCTCAAAGCGCAGCTGCACGTACGCCTCTTCCCCGGCATGCAGCTCACTGCGGTCCAGGAGCACCGCCTTGCAGACGGCGCGCGCCGCTCCAAAGCTGATGTGAACCCGGCTGTTGTTCTTCAGCACGCGGGAGGTGTCGTCAAACAGGCGTACCTTCGCATCCAGCATCAGAGAGGGGATCAGCTGCCCCGGGCGGGCAAGCACTTCTCCGCGCGAGAGTTCGTCCTTCCGGACATCGGCGAGATTCAGCGCGGTGCGCTGTCCGGCGCTTGCCTCTTCCACTGACTGATTATAGCTCTGCATGCCACGCACCCGGACCCGCTTCTGCTCCGGATAGATCATGAGTTCGTCTCCGGTGCGGCAGGATCCTTCGATGAGCGTGCCGGTCACAATGGTCCCGACCCCTTTCAGGGAGAAGACGCGGTCCACCGGAAGCCGGAACATCTCCGGCTCATCCCGGCGCACCGCCGTGTCCCGGACATTTTCCAGAATCAGCTGCTTCAGCTCGGCAATATTTTCCCCGGTGTACGCGGATACGCAGATCCTGGGCGCATTTTCCAGGAAACTGCCCTTCACCATGGCTTCCGCTTCATCCATCGCCATCTGCGTGAGTTCCTCGTCCGCCAGATCCTTCTTGGTGAACACCAGAATTCCCTTCTGGATTCCAAGTGATTTCAGAATATCAAAATGCTCGCGGGTCTGCGGCATGACTCCTTCGTCGAGTGCGATGACCAGCAGCACCAGATCGATTCCGCCAATCCCCGCCAGCATGTTGCGGATGAATTTCTCATGTCCGGGCACATCGATGATGCCGATCCGCAGCCCTTCGTCATTCGGAAGGCTGGCGAATCCATTTTCAATCGTGATGCCTCTTTTTTTCTCCTCGGCCAGCCGGTCCGTGTCCGTTCCGGTCAGCGCCTGAATCAGACAGGTCTTCCCGTGGTCCACGTGCCCCGCCGTTCCGATGATGATATTGCGCATGTCTGTCTCTGTCCTCTGTCTGCGCGGCCGTCACTGGCGCGATTTCTCTCTATGCGCTGGCTTCTCCGCTCTGTCCTCTTTTTAGCGGCCGTGACTCGATGGTTCGCCCTGATACACCGGCAGCCCAGCTCTGTTCTCTGCCCATTCAGCCGTAACGGGTGTTCTATCTTTCCTCACCGCCCTGGAGCAATGCCTGATATTCCTCGGTGGTGTTGATGTTCTGCAGCATCCGCCGGTATTCCGGCAGAGCATCCAGCGGAACATAGAGGCTGTCCGATCGCTCGATGGCAAGGCGGGGGCGGTACTGCTTCTCGCGGATGAGGTCCCGGATCACCGGCAGCATACGCTTGCTGTAAACAGCGGCCAGATTGTCCGGCAGTCCTCCAAGAGTCGGGACAATGCACTCCGGATCTCTCCCGGACTTCTGGGCCTCCTCTTCGCCCCGGGCAAGAAGCATCCGGTAGAAATCCGCGCTCATCCGGGGCATATCGCAGGCGGCGACCAGAAGGTACTCCTCCTGGCAGACGGTAAGTCCAGCTTCAAGGCCGGAGATGGGCCCGCAGCCGGGGTGGATATCCCGCACGATCTGACAGTCCGGTTTCTCCCCGTGCTCCTCTGCCCCATAGGAGAGATAGATGTGCCGCGCTACCTGGCGCATTTCGCGGACCAGATGATCCACAAAGGACTCCTGACGGATCACCAGATCCCCCTTATATACGCCCTGCATGCGGCGGTTTTTCCCTCCGGCAAGAATCAGAGCATCCGTTTTTATCATACCTGTCTCCATATGATTCGCCATACTCCAGGCTGATGCTTTATTGCCAGCCTGGCCCATCGCTTCCGAGACTCAGACAAAGCTCCGGTTCTCGGATACTGCAAGGGCTGACGCCTGACACTCAGCCGCTTTCGGGGCCTGGATGAGGCTCCGGAAGCCATACTGCCAGCCTATACTGCCGGTCTCAGTTCCCGTCTTGCAGGATATCCTGAAAATCCACGCAGATGCGTTCGTCGTCTCCGTCCATCAGCGTCCGGACCGAGATCCAGAGGCAGTTCTGCCTGACTCTGGCCACCAGCGGGAATCTCGCGGTTCGAAGCGCTGCCTCCAGCTGCTCAGGAGTGCGAAGCCGCGCCGCCGCTTTGCTCCCTCTGCGTCTTTTCTGCGCCGCCGCTCCCGGCACCTGCGTCTCTGAGGCAGGCACAGAAGAAACCGGCTCTCCGTCCCCCGGCATTTCCGATCCGGCCATTATTTCCGATCCGACCGTCGTTTCCGGCATCTCCACAACCACGGCATATCCAGGCAGCACGGTCAGAGGGGCGGCTCCTCCGCCGGCCTTGTCTTCACAGGGCCGGACCGAGATACGAAGGCCCGGGAGAGCAGCTTCCTCCAGCCGGCCGCAGAGGCGCTGTGCCCGATCCTGCAGCTCTCCCTCTTCCGCCGTGATCATGCGCAGAGCCGGGATCTCCCGGCGCGCTTCTTCCCGGTCACGGTATGCCGCGAGCGTCGCCTCCATGGCGGCCAGTGTCATCTTGTCCACCCGGAGAACCCGCATCAGCGGATGATGGCGCAGAGGTTCGACGTATTTCTTCTTTCCGGCGATCAGGCCGGCCTGCGCGCCGCCGAGAAGCTTATCTCCGCTGAACGTAAGGATGTCCGCGCCGGACTGCAGGGCGCAGCGCACGTCCGGTTCATCCAGTCCGTATTTCTTAAGGCTGTCGAACAGGCCGCTTCCCATGTCATAGATCAGCGGGATCCGCATCTCCTGGGCGAGGGTGGCAAGAGAAGAAAGCGTCGTCTCCTCCGTGAAGCCAACAATGCGGTAATTGCTGGTGTGAACCTTGAGAATGGCTCCGGTCTCCTCACAGACTGCAGCTTCATAATCGGAGATTCTGGTGCGGTTGGTTGTACCGACCTCGCGAAGAATGGCGCCGCTCTGCTCGCAGACCTCCGGGATTCGAAATGCTCCGCCGATTTCCACCAGTTCACCGCGCGAGACCAGGATTTCTTTCCCGCGTGCAAGTGCCGTGAGCGTCAGAAGAACCGCGGCTGCGTTGTTGTTGACGACCAGGGCGTCCTCGGCATCCGTGAGCTCCCTGAGGATTCCCGTAATGTGATCGTGCCGGGAACCTCGTTCTCCGGTCTCCAGATTGTACTCCAGATTCGAGTAGCCGCGGGCGATATCCATCACTGCTCGCTGCGCCCGGGGAGAGAGCGGCGCGCGGCCGAGGTTCGTGTGCAGCACCACTCCCGTACCGTTAATCACCGGACGGAGGGAAGGCGTGCTGCTCCGCTCCAGCCGGCGCAGCGCAGCCGGAATGATCTCCGCTGCTTCCGGCGCGCTATCCTGCCTTCCCGCCAGGATATCCTGCCGAAATGCTTCCGTAACAAAGCGCAGGGCATCCACGACGGATGCCCTGCCCCACTGCTCTGTTGCCTGGGCCATCCGGTCATCCTGCAGCAGAATATCGATCTTTGGTATACCAGCCAGAAGTCTCTGTTTCTCCTGATTCATCTTGTCCTGTCATCCCTGTCATCGCTGCACAAACCGGCAACATGAAGTTCTCTTCCGGTCTTTCCGGCGAGACAGATCATCTCTGCCATCGCCGGTCGAGCCGACATCTTAACATAGCGGAGGGGATGGGAATCGAACCCATCCGGGAAGCTGCTAACTCCCCACAACGGTTTTGAAGACCGCGAAGCACACCAGCACTTGTCCGCCTCCAGAGAAGATCTGCGGCGGCAGCTGTCCGCCGCCGCAGATCCATATGCCATATTCTGTATTTTCCGGAACGCCCTGACTTCAGGCGTTTCCCCGTCATCGTGGCTTCTGTACCAGGCAGAACAGAATCTTCCCGGCACAATATAATTCTACCGGCGCCATGCGATTTCCCGGCACAGCGTCCGGTTCCGGAAACGCAGCCTCATCAGGCCAGCGTGTCTCTGGCTTTCTCCGCCGCCTGCTCTGCCTCCTCGGGAGTGAGCTTTCTCACGCGGACCGAGCACACCTTGTACTCCGGTGTCGCGGAGATACTGTCCAGTGCCGCGTTGGTCAGCCAGTTGGCGCCGGCGCGCAGATAGTGGAACGGCATCCAGGTCTCGCCGGGACGCGTCTTGTCGGACACACGCGCGCGGGCGCAGATCTCGGATCTCCGTGACGATATACCGATCATCTCGCCGTTCGCGATGCCATACTTTGCGGCATCCTTATCGTTCAGCTCGATGAATGCTTCCGGCGCAATCTCATTGATTCCCTCGGTCTTGTCTGTCATAGCGCAGGCATTGTAATGATACAGAATCCGCCCCGTCATCATGAGAAGCGGATATTCCTCATCCGGCAGCTCGCAGGACTCGTGGTACTCCGCCGGGCGGAACAGGCCGAGACCGCGCGCGAAGGTTCCGACATGCATGATCCTTGTGCCGGGATGGGCCTTGCTCTTGCACGGCCACTGCAGGCCTCGCCCGCCGACCTCCTCGCTGTCCAGACGCGCGTGGCTGATGCCCGCGAAGGACGGCGTCACCGAAGCAATCTCGTCCATGATCTCCGAGGAAGTAAGATGCGGCTGAGGATAGCCCATGCGGTTCATGATCTCCGTGAAGATGTCGGTATCCAGCTTCGTATTGCCTTTGATGTCCACTGCCTTGCGCACACGCTGCACGCGGCGCTCGGTATTGGTGAATGTTCCCTCCTTCTCCGCGTAGGATCGTCCGGGAAGGATCACATCTGCGTATCTGGCGGTCTCCGTCATGAACAGCTCATCCACCACCAGGAAATCCAGCGACTTCAGGGCACGGATCACATGGCCGGTATCCGGGTCCGTTCGGACCGGATCCTCGCCGAAGATAAACAGACCCTTGATGTCGCCGCTGATCATCCGCTTGAAGCACTCTGTCGCCTTGATGCCCGGATTCGGATTCAGCTTCACGCCCCATGCCTTCTCGAATTTCCCGAGGATCTTCGGATCCGTGAGCTTCTGGTATCCCGGGAACTTCTCGGGATCCGCTCCCATGTCGCAGGCCCCCTGCACATTGTTCTGTCCACGGATCGGGTTCACGCCCGTCCCGGGACGTCCCAGCATGCCGCAGGTCATCGCCAGGTTGGCGAGGGACATCACTCCCTCGGTTCCGC
>CADBOY010000197.1 GCA_902796405.1 uncultured Lachnospiraceae bacterium
TATTGAAGGCATCGGAACCGCGATGAATCCCCATCCGCTGCAGCGCGCCATGATCTATCACGGTGCTGTGCAGTGCGGAATCTGCATCCCGGGATTCATCATCTCCGCCTATGCGCTCCTGCAGGAGAATGCCAGTCCAACCCGTGAGGAAGTGCGCCACTGGTTCCAGATCCATCACAACTACTGCCGATGCACCGGCTACAAGCAGATCGTAGACGCGGTCATGGATGCCGCTGCGGTCATGCGCGGCGACAAGTCGGTGGATGATATCACCTACAAGCCGGAGGGACATTACTTCGGATCCCATCTTCCCCGGCCGGACAGCCTTGGCAAAGTCACCGGACTGGTAGACTACGGTGAGGACACCAGCCTCAAGATGCCGGAGGGAACTCTGCACATGGCCATTGTGCAGCCTCGCGTTACATACCATGCCGAAATTCTGAAGATCCACACCGAAGATGCCGAGAAGATGCCCGGCGTAGTCCGCGTCATCACCGGCAAGGACGTCATCGGCAACAACCTGCTGAACGTCTATCCTTATTATTACCGCAATAAGATTCTTACCGCGACCCGCGAGCTCATCTGCACGAAGAAGATCAAGCGCTACGGTGATGTCATCGCTCTGGTTGTCGCAGATACCAGGGATCACGCCAGAGAAGCCGCCAGGAAGGTCACCATGGAATACCGGCAGCTTCCGGAGTATCTCGGCCGGAATGACGCCCTGATGCCCGATGCGGAGCAGGTACACACCGGATATCCCAACGACTACTATGATCTGGATGTCGTAAAGGGTGAGCGCGCGGATGAAGTCATCGACGATTCCTACTGCAGCGTGGAAGCATCCATGTACACGCAGCGCCAGCCGCATCTGAATCTGGAAGGAAATATCATCCTCGGCTACTTTGACGAAGACGGTCAGCTGACTCTGCAGAGCAAGTCCCAGTATCTGTACGGCAATCAGCGCTCCATCATCAAAGGCGTCGGTATCTCCGAGGATGAGGGAATCCGGATCGTGCAGCACGGCGCGGTGGGCGCCAGCTTTGGCTGGTCCTGCGATGCCACGGACCACGCACTGGTCGCCATCGCCTGCACGCTGACGCACCGGCCCGTCTCTCTGGTGATGAGCTGGGAGGAGCACAACCACTTCGCCGGAAAGCGGCAGCCCTTCATGGGGAATTTCCGCATGTCCTGCGACAAGGACGGTATCCTCACCGGTCTGGAATATGACGCCGGAGAAAACCAGGGCGCTTACGTGGAATTCGACGGCTGCTACAACGCCTTTGTCCGCATGGGCGTTCCGTACAAGATTCCGAACATCGCCGGTGTCGTCCATGTCTTCTCTTCCAACTCCAATACCTGCACGGCATGGAGAGGATACGGCGCTCCGGAAGCCGGGTTCTTCACGGAGACGCTGATGGATATGCTGGCCCACAAGATGAACCTGGATCCCTTCGAGTTCCGTTACAAGAACCTGATCCGGGACAATGACCTCGACTCGACCGGCGGCACCTATGAGAATGCCAACCAGTTTACCAAGCTGATGGACATGGCCCGCCCGTATTACTACGAAGTCAAAGAGAGGGCAGAGAAGGCCTCAACGCCGGAGTTCATGCGCGCTGTCGGTGTCTCGAACGGCATCTTCTTCCCGACCATCGGCTCCCGCGACCGCGCGCAGACCACCATCGAGATCCGTGAAGACAACCGGTTCTATGTGCACAATACCTACCACGCGATGGGGCAGGGTGCGAACATCAGCTGCCTGGTCGCCACGCTGGACGCGCTGAAGGAACTGGATGTCAGGCCGGAGGATATCCAGGTGGACATCGATGACACCAAGTACTGCCCGGACAGCGGTATCTCCGCGCAGAGCCGTTCCTTTGTCATGAATACCGGCGCCATCTATGAAGCGGCCAGGCTTCTGAAGGATGCCATGCGGAAAGAGGATGGAACCTACCGCACCTATCAGGAGATGACGGCGAAGAAGATTCCGACCTCCTACACGGCGAACTTCTCGCAGCCCGGACGTCAGACCCAAAAGCGCGACACCTTCCACGGGCAGCATGAGGTTCCGCCGCGCCCGGTATTCTGCGTCAACATCTGTGAAGTCGGTGTGGAAGCAGCAACCGGAAAGACCAGGGTTCTCTCCTATCACTGCTACGCGGACTGCGGCAAGATCGGCTCCTATCTCGGAGCAAACGGCCAGGCATACGGCGGAATCGCCCAGGCCATCGGCTACGCGCTGAGCGAGGACTATGAGGACATGAAGAAAGCAAAGAATCCGGTCAGCTCTGGTCTCCCCTCGATCGAGGATGTGCCGGATGATATCGCGGTGACCTGGCTGGAGGATCTGGACAATCCGGTAAATCCTTTCGGTTCCAATGGTCTCTCGGAGTGCTTTGCCTGCGGCCAGAGCGCGGCAATCACCAACGGCATCTACAATGCCACCGGTGTCCGCGTCTACGATCAGCCCGCCTATCCGGCGAAGGTCAAGGCCGGCCTGGATGCCATCCGTGAGGGCAGAGAGCCGGAGGTGCCCGAGCCGTATTACCTCGGGCCGGACGACATGTATGATATGATCGATTACTTCGACTCCAATCCGATTCCGGAAAATTGGATTCAGGAGCGCGGCAAGATTCTTGCCGAGGCCAACAAAGAAACCGGAAAATAATCACCATTCGATTCCCCGGGAGCTGCTCCCGGGGAATTTCACACCGGGCTATCTGTGTCAGATATTCCGCGCCAGTCTGCGCGCCAGATTTTCTCTCCGGGTTTCTCTTAAAGCAGACCTCCCTCGTCGGTTTTTCTGCATCAGGTTTCCCGCGCCAGGATTTTACGCACCGGATTTTCGGTGCCGGACTATTGCGCGGGCTTTCCAAGCCGGCCTGCTGCACCTTCACGCGATGGATGTCATGGGGAAGAGCGGCATTGACCCGGAATCTCCGGCCTGCCAGAAGGCTATACTTTCGGCAGTCCTCTGCCTATAATAATAGAAAAGGAACTGCATCTGGATGCTGATCCAGGCACCGGATCTTCAGCTTCCTGGGAGATGAATTTATGAATCAGAAAATACAGGAATCGGCAGCGAATGCCAGGGTGCTGACAGACAGCGCGTCAGCGAAAGACGACAGCTCTTCCGGATGGGATCTGCCGGAAGACCCCATGGAGGAGTGCCTGCACGGACAGGACGCTCCCTGTTCCTGTGCCTGCCCGTTCTCTCTGGACGTCCGCGATTTTGTGGAACGAGTCCGGCGCGGCATGGCACGCTCCGCTTACCGCAAATTTCGCGACGCGGTTCTGTTTCCGGAGATTGTGCTGCGTCTCTGTCCCGCTCCCTGCCGCGTTTCCTGCGCGCAGAGGGCTTCGATGAATCCGCTGGACATTCCCGGACTGGAGAAAGCAGCTGCTGCAGAGACCAGGGACCATCGGCCTGCGCGGTACAATATGCCTCTGAGCGAAAAAACGGTGGCCATACTTGGCGGCGGGCTGCAGGGCCTGGCCTGTGCCAGGAAACTGGCGGACAAGGGCTACCGCGTTTCCATGTTTGAGAGCGGTCAGGAAATCTGTCCCGGTCTGGAACAGTATCTTCCCCGGGAGGCCTTCGAGGAGGAGCTTCGGCTTCAGTTCCAGTACGCCAGGGTGAGCTTTTCATTCGGAGCAGATTACCAGAGCATTCCGCCGGAGAAGTACAGCGCCGTCTTTCTGACAGAGCCCTGTCCGGCTTATCCGGATCTGCCGCATGTCTTCTCCGCCTCGTCCTCCCGCCATCCCGTCCTCGATATCGCCAATGGAATCCGGATGTCCGAACAGATCAGCTGGTATCTGAAGACCGGAAGCATGCCGGAAGCGGCTGCAGAATCCACTGGCTCCGCCTGGGAGGATGCTGTGTCAGGATGTTCCCGGCAGGAATCGTCCGGATCCGATGTTCCGGCGCCGCTGCTTTCCGCCGAGGAAGCGAAAGACGAAGCCGCACGCTGCACGAAATGCGACTGCGATGTCTGCCTGAAGGATTGTATAATGCTCCGCCAGTTTGGAAAAACCGTTCAGGATCTTTCCCTTGGCGTAAAGCGCTCCGTGGATCTTCTCACGCACGCCCAGAGCCGGGAGTGCATGCGCCAGATCAACGGATGCAATTACTGCGGTCTCTGCGAAGAGATCTGTCCGAAGCACCTGAAGATCGGCCGTTTTCTCTACCGGGCAAAAACCGAGCTGTTTGAGCAGGGAATTCTGTCTCCCGCTCAGCAGGATTTCTGGATGCGGGACATGGCATTTGCCGATGAAGAGGTAAGTTATACCTACTATCCTGCGGGGAAGAACTGCCGCTACATCTTCTTCCCCGGATGCCAGCTCGGCGGTTCTGACCCGCGGTATGTCACCATGACATACCGGAAACTGCTGGAGAACGATGGCACCACCACTCTTCTTCTCCGCTGCTGCGGCGCACCGGCTCTGTGGGCGGCCAACCAGGCTTTGTTCCGGAAGAAGCAGGAAAAGATCACCCGGGTATGGGAGGAGTCCGGGCATCCGGTCTTTGTGCTTGCCTGTCCATCATGCTACCGGATCTTCCGGACCTTCCTCCCCGCCATTCCGGTCCGCATGTATTTTGAGATGCCTGGATTTGCGGTGATAACCGCTCCTTTCCCGGAAGCAGCAGTATTCGATCCCTGTTCCAGCCGGAAGTACCCGGACATTCAGAACGCCGTACGACGAACCGTGACTGAGGCCGGAATAACGCTGTCGGAGCTGAAGTTCTCCGGAAAGACAGCGCAATGCTGCAGCTACGGAGGACACACGTATACCGTTGCGCCGAATATCGCCAATGCCCAGGCTCAGGAACAGGCGGAGCTCAGTCCCCTTCCCTATATCGTCTACTGCGTGAACTGCCGCGACATCTTTGCTTCCAGGGGAAAAGATGTCCGCCACCTTCTGGATCTGATTCTGGGGATCAATCCGGATTTCCGGGAAGCTCCCACTGTCTCCGGGCGCCGGGAGAACCGCCGCCTGCTCCGGGAAGAGCTCCAGAGAAAATTCCCCGCAGAAGCCCCCGTGCTGGAAAGGAGTGCCATGCTTCCGCTTCACATCAGCAGCGAGATCTCGTCTTACATGAATGAGCATCTGATTCTGGAAGAGGATATATCCCGCACAATACAGACGGCAGAGGAGGATAGCAGCTATATCTATTCTCCGGAAAGCGGTCACCGTTTCGCCCATCTGCAGATTGCCTACATCACTTACTGGGTGGAATATCTCCGCAATGACGACAATTCCTTCACCGTACTGAACACATATTCTCACCGGATGTCCATCGGACTCAGTCAGTCGGAATCCGTCAACCGGAAGCCGTACTGAATACAAAGAGCCGGAAAATCAAAATGAAAAGGCCTGGAAAATCCCACGATTTTCCAGGCAGACATGTCTGCTGCAAGTAATATCACAGCCAGTAAAATTTACATACCACTTCAGAAAAGGAGACCTTCTAACATGAGTTCCATCAGCAAAGAAGAAATTCAGGCCGGATTTATGGACGGCATTCACTGCTCCATGCAGGTCGTCCGGGAATGGGCCGAGGATGTCGGTCTGGATGAAAAAAACGCCATGCGGATCGCCGCTCCGTTCGGCGGCGGCTGCTGCGCCGGCGAGGTGTGCGGGTGCGTTACCGGCGCGCTGATCGTCATCGGCGCCCGCTACGGACACTGCCAGCCGAAGGATTTTCAGGCCAATGCCGCCATGCAGGCCAAGACCCGGGAGTTCCTGGAGAAATTCCGCGAGCGCCACGGGACGCTGCTCTGCCGGGAACTCATGGGACACGATCTGTCCAAACCAGAGGAAATCCAGAAGGCATTTGAAGACGGTAGCATCATGGAGAGATGCCCGGACTATGTCAATACGGCACTGGAGATTCTGGACGAGATCATGGACTGAGATCCGGCACAGCGCACGGCCTTCGCTTCCCCTTCCAAAGGCTTTCAGACCCTTCCGCCCTTTACAGCGTGACCGCACAGACGATGGGAATTGTGGCCACGCAAAGGGCGGTGGAGAGCACAATTCCCCGGGAGAGCTCCTGCGTGTCCAGATCCATCTCCTCTGCCGTCATGAGCGGCAGATTCCCGCCGGGAAGAGAGACCAGTATGGCAAAGGAGCCGAGCATGAGCGGATCCGTGATCACCGGACGCAGCGCAGCGACCAGCACGATCGGCAGGACCAGCATACGGATCGCCAGAAAGATCCACATCTTCTTCGGACCGGCAATCAGGGAGCGCAGATCATGCTGCGCAATCGAGCACCCTAGGACGATCATCGACAGGAAGACACAGGAGCCTCCCACATACGAAACAACCTCTGAAACAACCGAGGGGACCGGAATATCGACAAGATACAGAATGATGGTCAGTACAGCCGAGACGGTTCCGGCATTGATCAGAAGCGACTGAGTGCTCTTTCCCTTCCCGGCAGGGGCCGGGGACTCATTCCGCTGTTCTGCCTGCCAGATGGCTTCCCGGCGGAGCCGGTACATACTGATGGTGTAGAAGACGATATTGTAGATCAGGCAGTTGATCGATGCATACACCAGAGAAGTCGGCCCCAGGACCGCCTTGCACACCGGAAAGCCGATAAAGCCGCAGTTTCCATAGACCGTGAGCATCTCATAGGAATAGCGCTCATGCTTCGGAATGCCCAGCATCCAGGGAATCAGCAGACCGCATACACCGAGAATCGCATACAGTGCGGACATCAGGGCCAGAGCTTCGAGAAACAGAGGAACGGAAAGCTTCTCCTCTGTCGTCAGCGCCGCATTGATCAGAAGCGCGGGATTGGCGGCGTTCACCACAAGCACGGACAGCGTCTTCACGCTCCGGTCATCGATCACCTTACTCCGGTAAAAATAATATCCGATGAGGATCAGAATCAGGACGACCAGCAGCTCCAGAACCAAAGTCAGTATACTCATCGTCCGTTCTCACCCGCCGTCTCTTCCCTGTTTTCTTCCGTTTTCTCTCCATCCCTTAGCAGCCGCCGTCTGACATACGCCATGCAGGCCAGGCAGAGGATGATCTGCACCGCCGAGGAGCAGGGCGTAGCCAGTCCGATGCGGAGCAGAGAAACCGGCCTCACCTGACTCATCAGCCAGGAGACCGGAATCCTCACGCAGAAAGCGCCGATCAGTCCCTGAATCATGACAAATCTGGTATAACCGATTCCATTGAAGAAACCAATAAAGCAGAATAAAAATGCCGTCAGAAGGCAGTCGATCGCATAGGCCTTCAGATATTCCGTTCCCGCGGCAACGACCTCGGCGTCATTGGAGAAGACGCCGGTCAGCAGACTGCCGTGGAAGAAGGCAAGCACGAACATCACCACACCGGCGCAGAGAGAAAGCCCGATCGCAATCCGCAGCGTCCGGAACGCGCGGTCCATCTTTCTGGCACCGTAGTTCTGCGCAACGATGGCCGCCAGAGACTGCGCGAAGGCGGACGGAATCAGCATCACAAACGCGCAGACCTTCTCGGCAACGCCGACTCCGGCGGAGATGACCACGCCAAGAGAATTGACAATCATCGCGATCACGAGGAAAGACATTCCCACCAACAGATCCTGCACTCCCACGGGCAGTCCCAGTATGGTGACCCGGCGGATCAGGTGATGATCAAAGTGAACCATCCGCCGGTGGAACTCGAACGGAAGCTGCTTTCTCCGGATCAGGAGAAAGGACAGTATGACGCTCACGGTCTGTGCCAGAACCGTCGCAGAGGCGGCACCAGCTGCTCCCTGATGCAGAACCGCCACATTGAACAGATCGCCGAAGATATTGACCACGGTGGCAATAGCCACGGTGATCAGCGGAGTCCGGGAATCTCCGATTCCGCGGAAGATCGATCCGATCAGGTTATAGGCAATGATTACCAGACTTCCCGCTCCGCAGATCCGGATATAATCCGCCGTTTTCTTCAGAGCCTCCTTCGGTGCGTGCATGAATTCCGCCAGCGGATAAGCACCGGCCACAAATCCCAGTGTTACGGCGATACCGAGCAGAGCGAACAGGCAGATGCTGACTCCTACAATCCTTCCGCCTTCTTTCCCGCGGCCCATTCCGATCTGCTGTCCCAGCAGAACGGTCGTGCCAATCGAAAAGCTGGCAATCGCATTCGTTACGGTCTGCATGAGCTGAGAACCAGTGGAGACGGCGGAGATATCCGCCTTATCCGCAAACTGTCCGACAATCAGAAGATCTACCGCACCATAGAGTGCCTGAAGAATCAGTGCTAACAGAACCGGAAGAACAAACCGGAGAAGCGGTCCCACGATCGGTCCGGAAGTAAAATTACTGGCAGATACCCCGCCTTTTTTCTTCGCTTCCATTTATCACAAGCCTCCATTTTCCGGCGGCACACGGCCGGAGGAATTTCCCTTCCGTCGGTAACGCTCGAATGCCGCTAATTCTTCTATTTTATCGAATTGCCGGGTAATAAGCAACTGATGTTTGGTAAGGCCTGAGAAAATAACGGGGCAAATAACAGGGCGGATGGCCTGCTCGCAGCGGCGGACATCCGCCGATTGTCCGCGCTTCCTGCTGCAACCGACCATGCCATCCGCACAGCGGAGGGCATGGTCAGCTACTCTATGCGGCGTGTCCTGGCTTGGAATCTCTTTCGGGGATCAACCTGCGCACCCATAATTCAGAATCTCGTTCGGGCTTGACACGAACCGCTTTGTTCAAAACCTCTTCCGGGGACCGGCCTGCGCGTCGAGCGCACGGATCGCGGCGGCCGGATCCTTCACCTTAGCCAGGAAGATCATCGCCGCGATGATATACGGCTTATAGGATGCCTCCTTGTATAGCAGGTCCATATAGCGGTCAAAGACGGAATCTGCGACCTCCCCTTCCGGGCAGGACAGTCCGGTGATATCCGCGGGCAGGCAGTGCATATAGAGCGCTTTGCCGTTCTTCGTGAGCTTCATCATGTCTTCAGTGCAGCTCCAGTTCTTAAACCTCGCGTTGTTCTCCAGCATTTCCTGTTCCAATACGTCGATGCCGGCCTGATCCCCTTCCCGGTACAGCGCCGTTCTCTTCACCATCGCCGCATAGGGAGCCCAGCTCTTCGGGTAGACAATATCGGCATCCTGGAAGGCTTCCTCCATGCTGTTCACCTTGGTGAAGGAGCCGCCGCTTGCCTCCGCGTTCCTTTTCGCGATGTCCTCAATGCCGCCCATCACGTCATAGCCTTCCGGATGCGCGAGGACAACATCCATGCCAAACCGGGTGAACAGGCCGATGACGCCCTGCGGAACGGACAGCGGTTTTCCATAGCTCGGGCTGTATGCCCAGGTCATCGCGACCTTCTTCCCCTTCAGATTTTCCACACCGCCAAAGTAATGGATCACCGAATCCAGATCAGCCATGCACTGCGTCGGGTGATCGACATCACACTGAAGGTTGACCAGCGTGGGCCTCTGCTCCAGTATGCCGTGCCTGCTGCCTCTGTCTACCGCGTCCATAAAGGTCTTCTGGTACTTATGTCCCTCGCCGATGAACATATCGTCACGGATTCCGATGACGTCCGCCATGAAGCTGACCATGTTCGCGGTCTCACGGACCGTCTCACCGTGCGCAATCTGGGACTTCTTCTCATCGAGATCCTGCGCCGCAAGACCGAGCAGGTTGCAGGCGCTCACGAACGAGAATCGCGTTCTGGTGGAATTGTCGCGGAATATGGAGATTCCCAGTCCGGAATCGAAGATTCTCGTGGATTTTCCGCGCTCACGAAGATCGCGGAGAGCATCCGCCACCTGGAAGACCGCCGCAAGCTCGTCATCGTTTTTATCCCAGGTCCAGTAGAAATCCTGGTTGTACATTGCGCGGCAATCGAGCTTCTCCAGCTGAGCCGCATATTCCAGTGCTTTCGACATCTCTTCATTCCTCCTGCCATGAGATGGGAAGAACGGATCCCGGATCTCCGTTCTCGGATATTGAAAGTATCTGCTTTCAGATACCTGATATCCATGATCTATCAGAATCCGCTCTCCTGTGATCGATAAGCCGCGATTTACCGGTCCGTTCCCGGTGCGCAAAACTGCGTGGCATCTTCTCTTCCGGTTCCCCGGTACAAACTGGGCATGGCTGCATAGACCGCAGCGCAGACCACCAGATCCTGCTTGTAGGTAATCTCATTCGGCGCGTGGGCCTGGGATTCCGCCCCGGGGCCAAAGCCGACGCAGGGGATGCCGAAGCGTCCTTGAATCGACACGCAGTTTGTGGAAAATGTCCACTTGTCAATCAGCGGACGGCCCGCCCGCTGCGGCATCGCCTGCGGCGCACCGATCCGCTTCTCCCCGTACATCGCGCGGTATGCGTCTGCTAACGCCTGAACGTGAGGGGCGTCCTCCCGGTTGATCCAGGTCGGGAAGTAGCTCTCCGTCCCGTATTTCAGTCCAGTCCACGCCGGGCGGTCATAGCGGTACATGGTGACGCTGACATCCTTCGCATATTTCCGGCAGGCCGGAAGATTCCGGATTTCCTCGAGACAGGACTGATAGGTCTCTCCGGCCGTCATCCGGCGATCGATCGAGATGGAGCAGCCGTCCGCTACCGCACACCGGCTGGGAGACGTGAAGTAAATCTGGGAAACCGTGCAGGTACCGCGTCCGAGGAAGCGGGCATCCTCATAATGCTCCGGATTGTACTTCGGATTCAGCATCTTAACCAGACCCTTGATCTCCCCCGTGTCATCATTCTCGTTCAGATCGCGGACATTTTCAATGACCTCGGCCATCTTGATGATCGCGTTGTCACCGCGCTCCGGAGCGGAGCCATGACAGGATATTCCGTGCATATCGACGCGGATCTCCATGCGGCCCCGGTGCCCGCGATAGATGCCTCCATCGGTCGGCTCGGTGGAAACGACGAATTCCGGGGTGATCCTATCTTCGTTGTGAATGTACTGCCAGCACAGCCCGTCGCAGTCCTCCTCCTGCACCGTCGCGGTGACGAGGATCTTCACGTCCTCCGGAATCAGTCCCAGATCCTTCATGATCCGCGCGCCGTAGATCGCTGCCGCAATGCCGCCCTCCTGGTCCGAACTGCCGCGGCCGCCGATCTCGGTATCATTCTCATATCCCTGGTAGGGATCGAAGGTCCAGTTCTTCCGGCTGCCGATGCCTACAGTATCAATATGCCCGTCAAAGGCGAAGATCCGGCTGCCGGTCCCCATGAATCCGAGGCAGTTGCCCTCCGGATCCACGAAGACTTCGTCAAATCCGACATCCTTCATCTCTTTTTCGATGCGGCGGATGACGCCCTCCTCTTCACAGCTCTCGCTGGGAATGGCAATCATGTCGCGAAGGAACCTCGTCATAGCCGGTTCATAGTGCTTCGCCGCTGCTTTTACTGCTTCCACATCCATTGTGACTCTCCTCCCTTTCTTATTGACACAGGATGCTCTGACTGCGCCGGATATACTGTCCGTCTCCCCGTTTTCCGAGGAAATGGTGTTCCTGAACGATCACATTGCCACGCTGCATGACGAGGTCGATGTCTCCCTGCAGCTTCATGCCCTCATAGCAGGTGTAATCCGATGCTCCGGCAATATCCGCTGCCGTGAAAAAATGCATCTTCTGCGGATCGATGATCACAAGATCGGCGTCCGAGCCCGGCTGCAGGCAGCCTTTCTTCGGATACATCCCGTACAGACGACTGGGATTCGCGCAGCAGAGGCTCACCAGCCGGGGCAGGGAAATTCTTCCCTTCATGAAGCCCTCGGAGAACATCACATTCATCCGCTCCTGCACGCCGGGCGCGCCGTTCGGGCACTGGGTAAAATTCTGCGCGCCGTACTGCTTCTCAGCTTTTCCAGCCCGGAAATGGAACGGACAATGATCGGTGGCAACCGTGTCGATGGTACCGTCGGCACAGGCTTTCCAGAGTGCTTCCCTGTCCTCCTTCTTCCTCAGCGGCGGTGACATAATCACCTTGAGTCCATCCTGCGGATCCTGATACCGCTCGTCCGTCAGCGTCAGATACTGCGTGCAGGTTTCCACGCCAACTCCTCTCTGATGCTCCGCCCGGGCACGCCGGATTTCCCCCAGTCCCTTCGCGCTCGACAGATGCACCACATAGACCGGCGCCTCGTCTGCGGCTTCCGCAAGCCGAAGCAGGCGGCTGACTGCCTCGGCTTCCGCCTCTGCCGGACGGCTCAGCGGGTGGTACCTCGGTGTCAGGCAGCCCTGGCTGACGTAGTAATCGCGCAGGTAAGTGATGATGCCGTGATTCTCGCAGTGCGCGGCGATCACGATGCCATCCTCCTTCGCTGCCCGCAGAACGCGGAAGAGATCTTCATCCTCCAGTCGGTAATCATAGGTCAGATAAACCTTGAAGCTGGTAATTCCCTCCCGCCGGGCGATATCCTTCATCTCTCCGAGCGTCTCGGGATGCACATGCTGCAGCACGCCGTGGAAGCCATAGTCGATTACCGCATTGCCATCCGCGAGCCGGTGATACTCCTCCACCTGATGCCAGAGGCTGCAGTCCTTCGGGCCAAACGCCATGTGGTCGACAATCGTCGTCGTTCCACCCACGGCGGCTGCCACCGTTCCGTCATAAAAATCATCAATCGCCCGCGCGAAGCCGACGTCAAGATCCATATGCGTGTGAACATCCACACCTCCAGGCAGCACGTATTTTTCCGCAGCATCGATCACCGTCAGATCCTGACCCAGCACACTGCCGGACTCGCTCATGCCGGTCGGCGTCTGTTCTGCAGCTGCAGACCGCGCCGGTGCTGGCGCGGCACCTTCCGCGCCGGCAGGACGCCTGCGCAGCGGTACGCCACCCTCCTCGCAGGAGAAATGCGCCGCCAGTTTTTCTCCCTGACCGGGAGCAAGAATCGCGGCGACTTTCCCGTCGCGGATCATAAGATCCCCCGCATAGACCCCAGTCTCCGACGCAATGTTCCCATGAATGACCAGAGTGGTCATGGATACTTTTCCTCCCTTCTCCGCTTTCCCCGGACGTGAGGCCAGATCGGATTTCTTACTGTCATTACCTGGCAGGTGTTGGCCAGTTTTCTATCTGTCCTGTCCTTCCCAGACGATTCTCCTGTAGCGCTCCGGATCGGTGTCGCCCTCCGTCGAGAAGCAGAGCACCCGGGAGTCCGCCCCGAGGCCCAGTTCCCGGCGCAGATCCCGGTACTCATCCTGCCGCATGATCGTCGCCAGAGCGCCAAAGGAAGCCGCCCCGGATTCTCCGGAGACCACCTGCTGATCTCCCTTGACCGGATTGCCGAGCATCCGCATTCCCCGGCGCGCCACGGAGTCCTCTGCCGAGAGGAAGCACGTGACGTGATTGCGGAGAATATCCCACGCCGTGATATTCGGCTCTCCGCAGTTTAATCCGGCCATGATGGACGGCATATCGCCGCCGACTTTGCGGGGGCTGCCGTCTCCTGCCACCGCCCCCTGATAGAGACAGGCCGCATCGGAGGTCTCGACCACGATGATGGCCGGCGGATCCTCCCGCCAGCGGTTGACAAAGTATCCCGTCACTGCACCGGCCAGTGATCCGACGCCGGCCTGCACAAAGATGTGCGTGGGCCGGCCGCCGAACTGCTCATCCGCTTCCATGGCCATCGTACCATATCCCTGCATGATCCAGGAAGGGATGTCTTCATAACCTTCCCACGCGGTGTCCTGCACAATTACGCCGTGCGGCGTTCTCTCTGCCTCAGCCGCTGCCATGCGCACACAGTCGTCATAGTTCAGCTCTTCGATGGTGACCTCCGCCCCCTCGTCCTGAATGTTCTTCAGGCGCCGCTGCGTCGTCCCCTTCGGCATGCGGATCACGGCCTTCTGGCCGAGCTGTCTGGCTGCCCAGGCAACCCCTCTTCCGTGGTTGCCGTCGGTAGCCGAGAAGAAGGTCGCCTGTCCGAATTCCTTGCGGAGCTTATCTCTTGTGAGCACGCGGTAAGGGACATCCGCTATGTCCCGGCCGGTCTCCCTGGCAATATATCTGCCCATGGCGTATGATCCGCCGAGGACCTTGAACGCATTTAATCCGAATCGGTACGACTCGTCCTTGACCATGACGCTGCCCAGCCCCAGATACTGCGCCTGTCCCGCAAGATCTGCCAGAGGCGTTTCCCGGTACTGCGGAAAACTCTCATGGAAAGCACGCGCTTTCTTCACCTCATCAATCGCCATGATCGGCAGGTTCTTATCCTCACTCTTCGGCATGTGATTGATACAATACTGCAGTTCCATTCCGGTGCCCTCCTTGATGCGTGTCCCGCTTTTCCGCTCTCTTTACCGGGACATGCGCTTCTGTCCGTTCCTCTATAATAATATTGCTTCCGCTCGCTTCTTTTTTCCCTTCAGTCAAGACCGCCGGCTGGATCTTGACCTGTTGATGAAATCACACACGAGAAGAATCCGTCTGTGCAGCAGCCCGCCCGAACCTGGCAATCCGCGGATCACCCCTTCTTCCCTCTGCGGTAGAAGGTATCCTTCATCGGAAGCGTGTACCGAATCTTCCCATCCCGCGCGTAATAAGCGCCCCCGATCGCCGCCGCGGCGGGAATAGAGGCAATCTCCCCGACTCCCTTGGCTCCGTACGCCACGCCAAGCAGCTTCTTCTTCTCGGCAAACATCACGTGATATTCCGGGATCTGCGGCGCACGCAGCAGCCCAAGTGTGCCGAACTTCGCCTGCGGAATGCAGTCTGTGAGCGGGAAATTTTCCGTCAGCGCATAACCCATGCTCATCAGCAGGCCGCCTTCAATCTGCCCCTGGATGGACAGAGGATTGACCACCTTCCCCGCGTCAAAGCAGGCATAGATGTCAGTCACCTTTCCCTGATCATCGAGCACAGCAACGCTCGCTGCATAGCCGTAGGCAACATGGCTTTTCTGATTGCGGCGGGACGAGCTCAGCTTGTCGGTGGGCTCAAAGTATTCATAATAGAAGCTCTGCCCTTCGAGAGCCTCAAGCGCCTCTTCCGGATCCTTCACGGGGCTTCCGGCGATCTTCGTCTGACTTCCCCTCTCCCCGTAGGTTCCCTGATTCAGCCCGCTTCCCTTCGCAGAGATGGTTCCGTCCTCCTCGAAAATAATTGCCGGGCTCACGAACCCGAGCGCATCGGGGCCAGGGGCAAATTCCATCCCGGTTCCATAGTTGGCCTCCTGATTCTCCGCCTCGCGCGGCTGCCGGTATCCCCTCGATTCCTTCAGTATCTCGCGCCAGTCCGCCGGATCGTTCCGCTGGCCGGCAATTTCCGCCGCCCGCATGGCATCACGCAGCAGGAAGGAAGCACCGCGGACTGCCTCACCGGTGAGCAGCGTCTGCCGGGAGCCGGACGTCGTCCCGGAATCCGGCGAATTCTCGGTATTTGCAATACCGTTGCGAATGCGCCGCAGAGGAAGTCCCGTGGCCTCTGCCACATCCTGACAGAACACCGTCAGACAGCCCTGGCCGATGTCCGACGCGGCGCTGTAGATGACGGCCGTGCCATGTTCGATGACAATTCTCGCCCGCCCTGCATCAGGAAGGCCGACGCCGACTCCGGCATTCTTCATCGCACAGGCGATGCCGGCATGTCCGGCGTTTGCTTCATAACAGGGCCGGACGGCCTCGAGACACTCCTTCATCGCCGTTGACACATCCGCAATCTGCCCGTTGGGAAGAATCTTTCCCGGTTCGACCGCATTCCGCCAGCGGATCTCCCATGGCGAGATCCCCGCCTTGTCCGCAAGCTCCGTGATCAGCGTCTCCAGTGCGTATTCGCTCTGACAGACACCGAAGCCGCGGAATGCTCCGGCTGGCGGATTGTTCGTGTACCAACCGTATCCGCGGATGTCCGTGTTCTGGTAGGTATAAGGGCCGACGGAATGTGTGCAGGCGCGCTCCAGCACCGGACCGCATAGAGAGGCATAGGCTCCGGTATCAAAATGAATCTCGCAGTCGA
>CADBOY010000198.1 GCA_902796405.1 uncultured Lachnospiraceae bacterium
AGGTCCTTTACGAGCGGTATTGACTGCTCAACGATGATCCGGACGATACTGCGGCACTATGGGGTTTACGTTCCGTCCAATGCGACGGCGCGCATGCTCTCCGGCCGCGGAAAGGCCATACGCCGCTCGC
Source organism: uncultured Lachnospiraceae bacterium (assembly GCA_902796405.1). Classification (GTDB taxonomy): domain Bacteria; phylum Bacillota; class Clostridia; order Lachnospirales; family Lachnospiraceae; genus UBA3305. Next base: position 131 of record CADBOY010000198.1, read on the forward strand.
AGCTGAGACCGGGAGATCTTCTGTTCTATTATCAGAGCTCCTCGGAGAGATACATCGCGCATTCCGCAATCTATATCGGAAGAGGATTCATTGTCAACGCATCCGGCCATCAGGGACATTACTATCCGAGCGGAGGCATCCGGCTCTCCCGCATTGACTACCGTTATCCGACCGCGGTGCGGTTCCGCAATGTCATCGGGGGATGACGGGATTCCATGCGCGCCGGAGCGTGGCCCGGCGCGGCCTTTACAACGGCGTCCGGCCGGATATTTCCGGCAGTGCTGGCATTCGGAGGATGCTTTCGGGGAAAATGGAGCGGAGACGTCAGATCGCCAGCCAGAGCATCGGCACAGGAACGGAAAGCTGAGGAAAATGGATTGAGAATCCTGATCGTTGAAGATGAGAAGCTTCTTGCGGAATCGGTCCGTCTGCTTCTGAAGCAGCATGGATACGAAGCGGACTGCGCCTATGATGGACTGTCCGGCCTGGAGCAGATCCGTCTGGGAATCTATGATCTCGTGATTCTGGATCTTATGATGCCGGGAATGAACGGACTGGATGTCGCGCGCAGCGCGCGAAGTGCCCACAATGGAATCCCGATTCTGATGCTTACCGCAAAGTCGGATACACAGGACCGGATTGAAGGGCTCGAGGCCGGGGCGGATTACTACCTCACCAAGCCGTTTGACAGCGGGGAGCTCCTCGCCTGTGTCCGGGCACTCCTTCGGAGACAGGGCAGCGAGGTCAACGAATTATCCTGCGGCAATACGGCACTGGATCTGGACACAGGAAGCCTTCGCTGCGGGAAACGGACCATGCGTCTGTCTGCCAGGGAATTTGATGTCATGCGCCTGCTGATGCAGGCGGGCAGCCGCAATCTGTCCAAGGAACAGATTCTGGAGCACGTCTGGGGATTCGATTCCGGGGCGGTGGCCAATCATGTCGAGGTGTATGTCGGTTTTCTGAGGAAGAAGCTGGCCGCGATTCATTCGGATGTGAAGATCATCTCGGTGCGGCGGCTTGGCTATCATCTGGAGATTCAGGATCAGAGCGGGCAGTGAAAGCCCGCTCTGCTTTGCATAGGAGAGAGACAGGAGGCTTGCGGTTGAACACTCTGAGGCAGCTGAAGCTGCGGTTCGTTCTCTTTACCATGATGATCACCTCGGTCCTTCTTGCCGCCGGTGTCCTGCTGCTGTATCACATCACACGGATCAACCTGGAGAATGACAGCATCCGCACGATGGAAGCGGTGGCCATGAATCCGGAATTCACCGACAGCAGACAGCCGGAAGGAGAGGAGCCGGAGAAACCAGGCCCGACGGTATTCGAGCTGTTCCGCGATGCCGAGGGGAATATCATCGTCTTCGGCGGGGAAGGAATGGAGGATCTGACGGACGAGAGCTACCTGGAGCAGATCTACCACGAGGCAGAGCGAAGCCGGAACCGGACCGGCGTGATCGAGGACAAGAGCCTGCGCTTTTACAAGAGCAGTGGTCCGGGGAAGGGGATTGTATTCTCCGATATGTCAGCAGAGGAGGCCATGCTGTGCCATCTTCTCCGCAATTCCCTCGTATTTGCCGCAGCGGCATTTGCCGTACTGTTGGGGATCAGCTTTCTTCTTGCCCGGAGAGCGGCCCGGCCGGTTGAGGAATCTTTCCGCCAGCAGAAGCAGTTCATTGCAGACGCTTCGCATGAACTCAAGACGCCGCTCACGGTGATTCTGACTGACGCGGATATGCTGAGCGGAGAGAATCTCCCGGAGGAGGACAGAAGCCGGCTGGCGGCCAATATCCTGTCAATGTCCCGCCAGATGCGGGGACTCATCGAGCAGATGTTGAATCTGGCGCGGACGGAGAATGCGGGGAGCGCCCGGATGGAGACGGTGGATCTCGGGGAGATCACCGAGGAGGCCGCCCTGGCATTTGAACCGGTCTGCTTCGAACAGGGGCATCTGCTGAGAAGCCGCATTGAGCGAGGGATGCTGGTGAATGGGGACCGGAATCAGCTCCTGCAGCTGGTCCAGATCCTGCTGGACAATGCCGGAAAATACGCGGATCCCGGTGAAAATATCGGGCTGACTCTTGCGCCGGCAGAGGGGAGAGCCGGCATGAAGTATGTGGACCTGGTGGTCCGCAATCCCTGCAGCGGGATCAGTCCGGACGAGGCAGAGCAGGTTTTCTGCCGCTTTTACCGGTCGGATCAGGCGCGGACCATGAATCACAGCTATGGCCTGGGACTTTCCATCGCGCAGGCCGTGACGGAGAATCACGGCGGGCAAATCCGCTGTGAGATTGCGGATGGCATGGTGGCGTTCCGGGTGCGGTTACGCCGGAAGGACGCGGAACTCGCTCACTGAAGTGGGGGAGTTTCGTGTCTTTTTTGTGTTTTTCAGGTTCAGTTCAGCTTCATGCGGTAGGATAAACAAAGAGTCTGACTGCGGACAGCGCGAGATCTGCGGTAGCCGGCAGGGCGTCTCCCGCCGGCCTGCGGCAGAGATCGGCATCAGCGGCATCTATTCTATTGGGAGGAAACGGGTTTGATAGAGGTAAAAAATCTAACAAAACGCTACGGCGATCATGCCGCGGTGGATGCCATTTCGTTCCGCGTTGAGAAGAAGGGAGTCTACGGATTCCTTGGCCCGAACGGCGCGGGAAAGTCGACAACCATGAACATTCTGACGGGGTATCTCGCGCCGACGTCCGGTGACGTCATCGTCGATGGGCACGATATCCTCGAAGAACCGGAGGCGGCGAAGCGCTCCCTCGGCTATCTGCCGGAGATCCCGCCGCTTTACACCGATATGACGGTGGGTGAGTACCTGCGGTTCGCGGCAGAGCTTCGGCAGATTCCGAAGAACCAGATTGCGCAGTCCGTGGAATCGGTGATGGCAAAGACAGATATCACTAACATGAAGGATCGCCTGATCAAAAACCTGTCCAAGGGATACCGGCAGAGAACCGGTCTCGCACAGGCGCTGCTCGGCAACCCGAAGATCCTGATCCTCGATGAACCGATGGTCGGCCTGGATCCGAAGCAGATTGTCGAGATCCGGCAACTGATCCGCGGCCTCGGGAAGGAGCACATCGTCATTCTGAGCTCGCACATCCTGTCAGAAGTGCAGGAAATCTGCGACACAATCATCATCATTTCTCACGGAAAGCTGGTTGCGATCGACACGCCGCAGAATCTGGAGCGCTACATGAGCGGCAGTGAGATCCTGCAGGTGACCGCCCGCGGATCGAAGACCGCCATAGAGCGCGCGCTGGCGGCGCTGCCCGGCGTTGCCGGCTATAAGGTCACCGGCTCCGAGGAGAAGGACGCCTGTGACGCGGAGGTCACGGCAGAAGAAGGGAAGGACATCCGGGAAGATCTGTTCTATCTCTTCGCGGAGAAGAAACTTCCGGTTCTGCGGATGCAGATGGAGAAAGCTTCACTGGAGAAGGTATTCTTGGAGCTCACCAGTCAGCCGGACACGGAGAAGACGGATTCTTCGAAGAAAACACGGGGGAAGAGAGTACATGTCTCTCTGGATCTCGGCGAAGCTGAGGAAGATGACGATGAGCCGCTGCCGGATGATATCCTGAATCCCGGTGAGGAGGATGGACAGACGGCGGAGGATGCGCCGGAGACGTCAGAGGACTCAGCAAAGGATGTCCAGCCGGAGACTTCATCTGACGGGAAGGAGGAAGACTGATGTTAGCGATCTGCAAGAAAGAGATCCTAAGCTGCATGAATTCCATGGTCGGCTGTGTGTTCATTGCCCTGCTTCTTGCTCTGTGCGGCGTGTATTTTACGGCGTATCATCTGAACGGTGCCTATCCGAAATTTTCCTATACTCTGCAGGGGATGAGCGTGGTATTCCTGATTGCGGTGCCGATCCTGACCATGCGGAGTCTGGCAGAAGAGCGCCGTCAGAAGACGGATCAGCTGCTTCTGACTTCGCCGGTTTCCGTGCCTCGCATTGTTTTCGGCAAATATCTGGCGCTCGTGGGAATCTTTGCGATCCCGATGGTGGTGATCTGCTTCTACCCGCTGATTCTCCGGGCCTTCGGATCGATCTCGTTCCGTGAGACCTATACAGGGGTGTTCGGCTTCTTCCTCATGGGCTGTGCCTACCTTTCGATCGGCCTACTGGTATCCTCACTGACAGAGAGCACGATCATCTCAGCAGTCATTTGCTTCCTGGTGCTGTTCCTCACCTATCTGATGGACGGCATCGAGAATTTCTTCCCGAGTACTTCTGCCGCCTCTTTCATCTCGCTTCTCGTTCTGTTTGCCATCCTTTCTCTGCTGATCTGGCACTGGACGAAGAACTCACTGATCGGTGGCATCTGCCTGGTCGGCTCTGAGGCTGCGTGCGCGATCTGCTACCGGGTAAGCGCCTCGTCCTTCCAGGGCGTAATTCAGAAGATTCTCGACGTGTTTTACATCTCCGGGCGCTTCTCGAATTTCGCAGACGGCATCTTCGATATCGACGGAGTGGTTTACTTCCTGTTGGTGATCGTAATCTGCCTGTTCCTGACGGTGCAGTCCATTCAGAAGAGACGCTGGAGCTGAGGAGGATAGACGATGAAAGACAGGAAAGAGAAGTTAACCAATGCGGCTCCCGCACAGGAGGGCAGCCGCAGGAGACCGGCACTTCACCTGGAGAAGAGCCGGAGACAGACGAAGCAGGGCAGCTACAGCATCGCGCTGATTGCTTTCGTGATCGCTGCGGTGATTGCGATCAATCTGATTGTGGCGGAGCTTCCGAGCAAATACCGTCAGATTGATATGACGAGCCAGCAGCTCTCGGAGCTGACGGATGAGAGCCGGAAGGTCCTCTCCGGTGTCACGAAGGATATGACGATCTATCTGATCGCACAGGATGACAAGCGGGATGACAATATCTACCGGCTGCTGGAGCGCTACGCAGATGCCTCCTCCCATATCAAGATCGAGGTGAAGGATCCGGTAGTCAATCCCAAATTCACATCGCAGTACACGGATGAAGATGTGGACGAGAACAGTGTCATCGTGGTCTGCGGAGACCAGAGCCGCGTGATTGCCTATTCCGATCTGTATGAATCCCAGTTTGACATGTCGACCTACTCCAATCAGCAGACCGGATTTGATGCAGAGGGCCAGATCACGAGTGCCATTGCTGCGTTCAATTCCGGCTCCTCCTCGAAGCTGTATACGCTCAGCGGCCACGGTGAGGAAGACCTCCCGGATTCGCTGACGAGTGCCATCGAGAAGGAGAATATTGAGACAGGCAGCCTGAATCTGATCAACGAAGAGATTCCGGATGATGCAGATGTTCTTCTGGTCACGATGCCGACCACCGATCTGAGCGAAGCGGAGACCGCGAAGATCCGCACTTATCTGCAGGGTGGCGGTCGGGCGATCTTCATCTCCGGCTACACCGAGAAGGAGATGCCGAACTACGATTCTCTGCTGGAATATGTCGGCGTCAAGCCGGTTCCCGGTGTTGTGATGGAAGGAAACAGCCAGAATTATGTGCAGTATCCTTACTATCTGATCCCGACGATTAATGACACGGATGTCACGCAGGGCATGAGCGGCGGCAAGGCGTATGTTCTGATGGTTGCGGCGCAGGGACTGCAGAAGGTGGATAACAGTGAGAGCGGTCTGACCGTGAACAGTGTCCTCACGACTTCAGACAGCGCCTACTCCAAGACGAATGTCGCGAGTATGACCACTTACGACAAGGAAGATGGGGATGCCGATGGCCCGTTTGATGTCGCGGTCATCGCCAGCGGCGTGATCTCCGGAGACAGTCAGAAGCAGGAGGAGACCACCGCGGATTCTGCGGCTCAGCTTACGACCGCAGCGGCAGAGAACACGGGAGCCGCGGCAGATGTGGCGTCAGCGGAAACCATAGCAGCCGCCGGTACTACAGCAGCTTCGGACACGACCAAGGCAGCCGGTACGACAGCGTCAGCGGATCCCACAGCGGCAGCGAACGTGACGGCGGCGGAGACCGACGGGACACAGGCAGCGGAAGAGACCGCAGCGGCGGAATCCTCCGCAGCGGGAACTTCCGATGAGAAGAGCAGTGATTCCAGGGAGACCCGTGTGGCGGTATTCTCTTCGGCGACGATTCTGGATGAGAATGCGAATCAGATGGTGTCCGGCGGTAACTACACGCTGGTGACCAACACGCTGAGCTGGATGTGTGACAATACATCGGCGGTTTCCATCCCCGTGAAGGATATGTCCGTTTCCTATCTGACGGTGCCGTCCGCCAGTGCCGGCCTCTGGGGAACTCTCACCATTGCGGTGATTCCTGCGGGCGTTCTGGCAGCTGGTCTGATCGTGTGGAACCGCAGAAGGAAGAAATAACGGAGGTCCATGAAACAGGATGAAGAACCGAAAATCACTGACATTGATCCTTGCTGCTGCTGTCCTGGTCGTGCTGTTTGGCTGCTGGTTTTCCCTGCGGCGGCGGAACGATGAGGCAGCAAAGGAATCCTCCGTGGCAGCGGAAGGAGAGGAAGTATTATCCGTGGATAAGAAGGATCTTACGGAGATCGCATTTCAGATCGGCGGAGAAGAATACACCTTCCGCAAAGACGGAGACAACTGGACGCTGGCGTCCGATGCGAATTTCCCGGTCGACGCGGACAAGCTGACCGATGCGGTTTCTTCGCTGTCCTCTTTGAAGTCTCTGCGCACAATCTCCCAGGCGGAGGATCTGTCGGAGTATGGGCTGGACAGCCCGCAGAATACGATCCGCGTTACGGATGCGCAGGGTGAGAAGACAGAGATCAAGATCGGAGACACCAATTCGGACACGGGCGATGATTATGTGTCCATCAGCGGGAAGGACGATGTCTACACCGTGGACAATGCCATCCTGACCAGTCTGCCGGAGAAGCTGACCGATGTCGCGAAATCCGACAAGTTCCCGTCCATCAGCGTGGATCACATCACGAAATTCACAGCGCAGACCGGGGACACCGAGCTGGTTCTCGAGAAGCATAATGACAGCTGGAGCGCGACAAAGGGATCGGACTTCTCTCTGGCTGATGCAGACAGCGTGAAGGACTTCCTGCAGCAGGATGTCACCGGACTGATCTTCCAGGATTTTGTGGAATATTACTGCACGGACTTCTCCAAGTATGGTCTGGATGAACCCTATGCGACGATCACCACCGAATATACGGATGATGACGGAAAGGCACAGGAATTCAAGATCTATGTCGGAAGTCAGGATGAAAACAAGAATTACTATGTGCGCTTTGACGGATCACAGCAGGTGCATACGATCACAACAAGTCAGATCAATGCCATCATGAGCGAAGAGCCGTCGGCTCTCGCGAAGTCTACTGAGGCAACAACGGAGCTTGGTACGGAGGCAGATCTGGTTGGTTCCGGCGAAACCAGGTCTTCCGCAGCGGATGCTACGGCAGAGGAGTCCAGCACAGCGAGTGAAGCGGGAACTGCCGCCACGACGAAAGCGGCAGCAGCTGCCGCAGAGTCAGCGGCGGAGGAATCCGCGGCGGCCTCAGAGACGACGGGCAGCTGAGTGCAGAAAATCCGAATATATCGGGCAAGCCGAAGGGCAGCCGCTGGCGGGAGAAATTTCGCTCCTGCCAGCGGCTGTTTCTGCGTTCTGGCGCAGGCAGGGGCGAAAGCCCGCGTCCCGGAACAGAAGAGAAGTGCTCAGCACCGGGATCAGCCGGTACATAAGAGAGTCAGCGTCCTTGGATGGAAGAGAAAAGCGGCAGGACAGTGACAGATTTCCGCAGGAGGATATCAATGAATGGTAAAATACAAGAAAAGTACGTCAAAAATCAAACAATAAACAGAAACAAAAAAACAATAAAACAATTTACACAGAATGTTAACACTATTTCGTTGCCGGACTGAGAAAGATGAAGTATAATGATAACTGCAAATAAATAATGCGAACATTCCTATATAAATCGGCACAGACAAACAGAGAGAGGTTGATGTGCCGTGATTATATGTGGGGAAATCTGTAAGAAAGGAGAAGCCAGTATGAAGTATGCAGTGGTCTATCAGTCCGGCAAAAACAATGCGCGGGCAGTAGCGGAGAATATTTACAATGAGATCCGCTCAAACAGCAAGGTATTAGTAGATGTAGAGAAAACTTCCAGGATTCCCGATGCCGATATGTACATTATCGGGGGATCCGTACACAATGACAGCTGTGATTTCGGTGTGATCCGGGCGATCGCCGGTCTCAGCAATGCCAAGATCGCACTTTTCGCCGTAAGCAGTGGACCTGTATCACAGAAGCTGGCAAGGCGGGTGGAGGACAATCTCCGGATCTGGGTATCCGCTTTCTCGGAATACCGCGGATTCCGGCTGTTTGAGCCGGCCGGCAGGAACGGCATCAGCAGAGAGGTCCGCGATTTCCTGTATGAGATGACCAGTGAGGCTTTCGCACTGGCCTGACAGTAACAGATCCCGATTCACCTGCAGGTTCCCTTTGCGGAACCTGCACTTTCAGTTAGGGAGCATTTCAGAAGAAGAGTCGGTTGGCAGGAGAATAAGCATGGCATATGAACGGGAAGAGGCACGGAGGCTGGTCATCCGGGCGGGCAAGGAACTGGTAAAAAACGGACTGATCGCGCGGACTTGGGGCAATATCAGCGCCAGAATATCGGACACGCAGTTCGTGATCACGCCGAGCGGACGCTCTTACGAGACACTTACGCCGGAAGATATCGTGGTCACGAATATGGATGATCTTTCCTGGGAAGGCGATGTGAAGCCTTCCAGTGAGAAAGGAGTCCACGCAGAGGCGTATCTGCTCCGCCCGGAGGTGAATTTCGTGATTCATACCCACCAGCGGGCCGCATCCGCTCTCAGCGTGCTGGGAGAGAATTTCGTGCTGGAAGATCTCGCGGACGCGAGAGAGCGCCGGATTCTCGGCGATGTGATTCCGACTGCCGGATATGGCATGAACGCGACGGAGCGCCTGACGCGGAATGTGTCCAGAGCCATCGAGGAATTCGAGGACAGTCAGGCGGTTCTGATGAAGAATCACGGAGCGCTCTGCCTGGGTCAGAATTATGCCGGTGCGTTCCGCACGGCATATACGCTGGAAGAGGTTTCGGAGAAGATTTATGCGAAAATTCTCGGAGAAAAGGTCGCTGCGGATGAATACCGCCGCCTTGGCAAATCCGTGCGCGGCAGCTACTGCATTCATGTGCACTCGCCTTATGTCTGCCGGATGAGCCGCCGGGGGACCTCCATGCGGCCGTATCTGGATGATCTGGCGCAGATCGCCGGCACCAGGATCCGCTGCGTGCCAAATCATGCTTCCGGCCGGGTGATCCGGCGCGCGATCGGCAGCGGAACTGCCGTATTCATGAAGGATAATGGCGCTTATGTCATCGCGAAGGACCAGGATGAGGCGGAGGCCGTCTGCCTGGTTCTTGAGAAGGCATGTATGGCGGCGGTGCTGGGCATCACGATGGGAGTGCCGCCGGTGGACAGAAGGAGCGCGGCGAAGGACCGGCGGATGTACGTGCAGAGCTATTCCAGGCTTCGGGACGAGCCGAAGACGAAGTCCTGACGGGCGGCAGTGACCGGCTGAATGAGATCCGACCGGGAACGGATATGCCACTTGTCTGCCAGAGAGTGACTTTCATATATCCCGCACCGCAGCAGACGATAATACATCGATACAGCGCAGGACTTCTATGTCCCGATATACCCTGCGCCGCAGCAGACTATAAAAATGGACAAATCTGCCTGCGGAAGGTACCATTTGACAAAAGCATTTGCTATACTGATAGACAAAGATTCTGACAATGTAAAGTTTCAGAAAGGGTCTTAAGGGGAACCCACCTTCGGCGGAAAGGAGTTTCCATGGCAGTGCTTGAAGCAATCACCTGCATCCGGCCTGCTCCGGCCATGGCGGCACGAGTGGCGACCGGTCCTCACAGTATGATGAGCCGTGAGGCGATACGGCATAAGATTTTGACCAATCCCTACAGTTACTCGCGGATTGTGCATCCGCGCGCGCTGTACGGAGATCGGGCGGATGTGTACAGGAAGGCTGCGGATGTCCTCCGCGGATGGGTCAGCGATGGCGTCATGGAGGAGGACGAAGAGCCTTCTTTCTATATTTATCGCATGGAGCAGGGAGGCCATGTGCAGAACGGCCTCGTAGGGCGGGTTGCCGTGGATGAAATCCTCGGCGGTCACGTACATGCTCATGAGAATATCCGCGAGCAGAAGCTGAAGGATCTCGCGGACCACATCGCCGACTGCCGCGCGCAGATCGGCGGTCCCATCCTCATGGCTTACCGGTGCCGTGAGGAGATCCAAAGCTGGATCGCCCGCGCCGAGAAGCAGAAACCGCTGTATGATTTCGTGTCGGAGAATCAGGTGATCAACCGGATCTGGAAGATTACGGATCCGGGGCAGATTCAGCTGGTGCAGGACATGATGCGCCGGGCAGGAGATCTGTATATCGCGGACGGTCATCACCGCGTCATGGCCGGAGTGGAGATCTGCAGGAAGAGACGGAAGGAGACGCCGGGATACACGGGAAAGGAACCCTGGAACTATCTGGCCTGCGTCTGTTTCCCGGACGATGAACTGCAGATCCTCCCGTATTCCCGCATCGTCACGCAGATTCGCCCGTTTACGGCAGAATCCCTGTACCGGAGGCTGCGCAGCAGCTTTGACCTGGTCCTGGCGGACCGCAGTGCAAAACCGCGCCGAAGGGGCGAATTCGTCCTGATGTACGGAAAGGAGCGATACCGCCTCTGCTTTCACGAGAAACTCCGCCCATCGGCCATACCGGACTGCCTGGACGTGTCGGTACTGCAGGACCGGGTCCTCGGCCCCATTTTCGGAATCGGCGATCCGGCGAAGGATCCCCGTCTGGAATTTGTCGGTGGATTTCACCAGGGCCAGATCGCAGCAGAGCGTTGCCGCCGCAGGGATACCTGTGCTTTTCTGCTCTATCCGACTTCGATGGATGAACTCTTTGCCGCCGCCGACGCAGGCGTGACCATGCCGCCGAAATCCACCTGGTTTGAGCCGAAGCTGTGCAACGGTCTCTTCATCTATTCGCTGGCATGAAGGCGCGGCGCCGCTGTGATTGGATCGCGGTCTTCAGATGAAGGCGCGGCGTCATTGCAGCTGGATCGGTCATCGGCTGAAGGCGCAGCGCGATCGGGCACCAGCTGAGTCCATGGCTCAGAAGCGGCTTGGTGTATGCCTGGCAGGCCGTCGTATGCATGGATGAAAGGCCTGGTATGTGCTTCTTGACATCAGAGCGCGGAGCGGAGTATATTGTATGAAGTTTATGCGCCGGAAACCGGCGCTTCCTGGCAGAAAGAATCCGTCATCTCCCTTGATTTTTGCTCAGTCAGATGACTGTTCCGCGCAGATATCGGAGTGAAGAAAGCATTCATGAATCAGAACGAGAGAAGAGATGATTTTATCCGGCAGGCCGGCATCCTCGCCGTCGCCGGCATCATCGTCCGCATCATCGGAGTCCTGTACCGCAGTCCGCTGACCTCGATCATCGGAGACGAAGGCAATGGGTACTATGGGGCTGCGTACAATATCTACACCATCATCCTGCTGCTGGCTTCCTACAGCATCCCTTCGGCCATCTCGAAGGTGATCGCCCAGAAGATCGCAGTGGGAGAATACAGGAATGCGTACCGGATCTTCCAGTGCGCATTTATCTATGTCATCCTCGTGGGAGGCACGGCTTCCGTGCTGACATGGATCTTCGCCGGAGTTCTCGTGGATACCAACGCGGTTCCCGTTCTGAGAGTGTTCGTGCCGACGATCTTTTTCTCCGGGATCCTGGGAGTATACCGCGGCTTCTTCCAGGCGCACCGGACGATGGCCCCGACATCCTGGTCACAGATTCTGGAGCAGATTCTGAACGCCGTGGTCTCCATCCTGGCAGCCTGGATTCTGATTCATACCGCATCTTCCGACGACAGTTCCGTTCGCGCAGTCCGGGGCGCCATGGGCTCTGCCATGGGAACCGGCGCCGGCGTGCTGATCGCGTTGATCTTTATGGTTCTGGTCTACCGGATGAACCGGCGGCATGTGATGAAGCAGGTCCGGAGCGACCGCACGCATCAGCGGATGACCACGAAGGACATCTTCAAGCTGATCCTCATGATCGTTACCCCGTTCATCCTCAGCACCTTCATCTATAATCTGAGCACCAGCCTGAACCAGACGATCTACATCCGGATTCTCCGCGGCGTCCGGGGAATGTCCTCTTCCGAGGCGGCGACGCAGTACGGAATCTATTCCGGAAAGCCAACCGTCATCATCAACATTCCGATCGCCATCGCATCCGCGGTCTCCTCGGTGGTCATCCCGACGATATCCTCAAAGTTCGCTACCGGCGACCGCGAGGCGACAAAGGCAAGCGTGGCGATGGCAACGAAGACCACGATGATCGTGGCAATCCCCGCGGCAGTTGGTCTGGGAGTCCTGGCCCGGCCGATCACCCAGCTGCTGTTCCCGCAGAGAGATTCCCTGGAAATGGCTTCTTCTCTGCTGCGTGTGCTGTGCGTCTCGGTGGTATTCTACTCCCTCTCGACGCTGACCAACGCCGTGCTTCAGGGCATCGGCAAGGTCAATAAACCGGTGATTCACGCGGCCATCGCTCTGGTCGTGCAGACCGCTTTTCTTGTGCCGCTTCTGCTGTTCACGGAGGCGAATCTCTACGCACTCGCCATCGCCGCGATCGTGTACTCATTTACCATGTGTGTGCTCAATCACCGCGCGGTGGTCAAGTCTCTGGAATATAAGCAGGAATTCATGACCACGTTTTTCATGCCGCTTCTCTCCTCGGTAGTGATGGGAATTGTCTGCTGGGGTGTCTATGAGGCGGTGTACGCGGTGCTCCCCTCCAATGTGATCGCCCTGCTGCTGGCATTTATGATCGCTGTCATCGTATATTTCGCCGTGATGCTCCGTACCGGAGCGATGGGCCGGGAGGAACTCATGAACATCCCGAAGGGGGCCCGGCTGATCCGGCTTGCCGAGAAGATGCACCTGCTGTGATGCGGCGTGAGCCTGGATGGACATGACAGCTGCGGGATGTTAATGAGGCGTTAGCCTGCATGGATATTGTAATGAGATTGTGCCGGCAGCGATCGCGCAGCGCTTGACGGGCTGGTGTCAGCCTGCATAGACACTGTGAAGAAATTGTGTTATAATTCGAAAGACTTTTTGAAGAAAACAAGAATCATCAGAAAATCCCAACAGGAGATGCGGCGATATTCGGATCGTATGCTGCAGGATATATGACAGAACAGACTGAGAATATGGCGGAAGCCGGAGCGAGGAATGAACTGCCGGGCAGACGCATGACAGAGACAATCGAAGGCAGTCTGCCAGGGTGCCCGGACGATCTCCGGATTTTGCGCGCTGCAGTTCCGAAGCTGATGGCATGGTACCGGAAGTGTGGCCGGCTCCTTCCGTGGCGGGAGAATCCGAATCCCTACCGCGTCTGGGTATCGGAGATCATGCTGCAGCAGACCCGGATTGAAGCTGCGCGGGAGTATTTCCGCCGTTTTACTGAGGAATTCCCGGATGTTCACAGCCTGGCTCTGGCGGATGAGGAGAGAGTCCTGAAGCTATGGGAAGGTCTCGGCTACTACAGCCGCGCAAGAAATCTGCACCAGGCAGCCATGATTTGTGAGAAAAGCTACGGCGGACAGCTTCCGGACACGGCGGAAGAACTGGAGAAACTGCCGGGAATCGGCCCTTATGCAGCCGGAGCGGTTGCTTCGATCGCGTGCGGCGAGGCTGTGCCGGCAGTCGACGGGAATGTGCTCCGCGTGATGACCCGGCTTCTCGCGGACAATTCTGACATCACCAGAGTACCAGTCCGCCGGAAATTCACCAGGATGCTGCGCGAGGTGATCCCGGCGGAAGCTCCAGGAACCTTCAACCAGGCGCTCATGGAACTCGGCGAGACGATCTGTCTCCCTCATGGCGCACCGCACTGCCAGGAGTGCCCGGTGCGGGAATTCTGCCGGGCGGAAGCAGCGGGCAGCGTACAGGCATACCCGGTGAAAAAAGAGAAGAAAGAAAGAAGAACTGAGCAGCGCACCATCTTTGTGATCTGCAGCGGCGGGAAATACGCGATCCGGCGGCGGCCGGAGACAGGGCTGCTCGCCGACATGTACGAACTTCCCTCCGTCCCCGGCCATCTGGACCGGGAAGAGGTCATGCGTCTGCTTCAGGATGAAGGCGCGCAGGGGAGCCTCACCGGACTGACCCCGGCGCGGCATATCTTCTCCCATGTAGAGTGGAAGATGTGCGGATGGAGAATCGATGTAGACGGAGACTGGAGCGGCAACTGGTTTTATGCGTCTCCGGACGAGATTCGCGACAAATATGCACTGCCGTCGGCGTTCCAGGCATATCGCAGCCTGCTGCGCTGACGGGGGGAGGGTGCTGTTATGAAGAAGATGCTTGTGATCATCAACCCGAACGCCGGAAAAACGCAGATCCGGCCGTGGCTGATGCAGGTACTGGATACATTTATCAAAGAAGGCTACTGGCTGGAGGTCTACGTCACGCAGAAAGGCGGAGAGGCAGCGGATGCGGCAAAGGTGCGGGGACCGGAGATGGACCGGATCGTCTGCTGCGGCGGAGATGGCACGTTTGACGAGACACTGAACGGCATCATGCAGCTTCCGGTGGAAAAACGCCCGGAGCTCGGATACATTCCCGCCGGAACGACCAATGATTTCGCGCACAGCCTATCCATCCCGGACGGAATTACCGAAGCCGCCCAGGTCGCCGCGGCAGGACAGCCATTTGCCTTGGACGTAGGACGGATGAACGGCAAGTATTTCTCTTACACGGCCGGTTTCGGCGCGTTTACCGATGTCTCCTACGGCACATCCCAGGACCTGAAGAAGGTACTGGGGCACCAGGCCTATATCATGGAAGGCGCTAGGCAGCTGGGAGCAGGACTGAAGTCCTATCCCATGCGCGTTGAAGCAAACGGAGAGGTCTATGAAGGCAAATACCTGCTCGGCATGGTCAGCAATTCCATCCGCGTCGCCGGTATGACCGGAATCTGGGGAACGGACATCGCCATGGACGACGGACTGTTTGAAGTCAACCTCC
Organism: uncultured Lachnospiraceae bacterium; assembly: GCA_902796405.1. GTDB lineage: Bacteria > Bacillota > Clostridia > Lachnospirales > Lachnospiraceae > UBA3305. The sequence continues at coordinate 15,248 of CADBOY010000198.1, forward strand.
TGCGGGAACCGCCGAACCTGGTAGGCTGGGGCGATCTGCTCTCTGCCTTTTTCGTGACACACGACGAATCCAAATACATCACAAGGTTCAAGACAAAGCAGATCCGCTTCATCTCAGAGAAACCATTGGATTGGGAACAGGACGGCGAATTCGGAGGAAGCTTCACGGAAGTAGAGATTGAAGCACTGCCGCACGCCGTGCGGATTATCCGGAAAGCAGATCCATCCGGGATGTTCCGGGTATTTTAACAAAGAAAACGGAGACAGGGAAAACTTCCCTGTCTCCAATAGGTAAAAGGGCCGGAAGTCCCGCCAGGTGCAGCAGAAAAAGCACCCGGCGGAGCTTCCGGCCTTTCGTCATTACTGCGTCAGTGTGCAGCTCCTGCTTCGATTTTTCGCGAAAGCTGGGTAGACATCCGGGAAAGTCCGGCGTATAATATAAATTTGCAGGACTTTGCGCTGACTGTGCGTAATACGCATGGTCCTGTTGAAGTCTCATCATTTCCCAAAGAGCGCCCTGAAATAACGATATTTCGGAGAGCGCAGGGATTTCTCATGGCGAGAAAGGACGTACGCAGTGGACAAAACAGCATTTATGAAAAAGCTCGGCCAGCTGGTGGAGCTTGGCAAATCGAAGAACGACACGCTCGACACCAAGGAGATCAATGACTTCTTTCAGGAAGACGAACTGGATCCCAGTCAGATGGAGACCGTGTACGGCTACCTTGAAAACAAGGGAATCGAGGTGCTGCGAGACGCAAACCGCGCCAGACCAATGAGCACAGCAGCAGATACGGCGGACGACGATGATGATTTTAATCCGGATGAAAATGACGACGAGAGTGACAAGGCAGATTTTGACGCCATTGAACTGCTCGACGGAATCGGAACCGAGGATCCCGTGCGGATGTATCTCAAAGAGATCGGTACGGTTCCCCTTCTGACAGCAGAAGAAGAGCTGGAGCTCGCAAAGCGGAAATCAGAAGGAGATGAACACGCAAAACAGCGGCTGATCGAAGCCAATCTCCGTCTGGTCGTCAGCATCGCCAAGAGATACACCGGCCGCGGTATGAGCTTCCTGGATCTCGTGCAGGAAGGAAATCTCGGCCTGATCAAGGGCGTAGAAAAATTCGATTATACAAAGGGCTATAAGCTCAGCACATACGCCACATGGTGGATCCGCCAGTCCGTCACCCGCGCCCTGGCTGATCAGGCGCGCACAATCCGCGTACCAGTTCACATGGTAGAGACCATCAACAAGATGTCCAAGATGCAGCGTAAGCTGACTCTCGAACTCGGCTATGAGCCCTCCACAGCAGAACTGGCAAACGCACTGGACATGACCGAAGAGAAGGTCATGGAGATCATCCAGATCGCGCGGGAGCCCGCATCACTGGAGACCCCGATCGGAGAAGAAGACGACTCGAATCTCGGAGATTTCGTAGCCGACAACAATGCCGTCACTCCAGAAGGAAATGTAGAGTCCGTCATGCTCCGCGAGCACATCGACAGTCTGCTCGATGATCTGAAAGACAGAGAGAAGCAGGTTGTCATCCTCCGCTTCGGCCTGGAGGACGGACATCCCAGAACGCTCGAAGAAGTCGGAAAGGAATTCAATGTCACCCGCGAGCGCATCCGCCAGATCGAAGCAAAAGCCCTGCGCAAACTGAGAAATCCAGTGCGAAGCAAACGGATCCGGGACTTCCTGTAAATCAGAATCAGCCCAGCAGATCCCCGCACACTTTAAAAAATGTAACCTGCCGCTGTGCGGACCGCCCACAGGCGGCTGCATAGCGGCATTTCTGAAACAGCACAGACAGCACAAGCCAGTGAGGGAAAACGCGCGCAGCGGCAAACCTCCCCATCAGAAAGGGGCATTTGTGGACGATTTCAGGGAAAACAGTCAGCCGGATTCCTCCGGAAAACAAGAGAATGCACAAATGGCTGACCATCAGAACCGGCATCCTGCTTTGAAGGAAGAAGCAGCAGAGGAAGCCTCCGACAGCAGCACGCTG
>CADBOY010000199.1 GCA_902796405.1 uncultured Lachnospiraceae bacterium
AGCAATGAAGAAACAAGTTGGGAAATGAGCTGGGAATGATTACAGCTCATGCATAGTACAGGAGGAAATTCATCATGAAAAACATCAGCAAGGCAATCATCGGTATGATTCTTTCTGCCGGTCTTCTGGCGGGATGCGGAAGCAGTGCTGTCGGCGTCAGCTCCAGTGCAGCAGCATCCACAGCAGCGAGCGCATCAGCTTCACAGTCTGCGGAGTCTGCACAGTCTTCAGCGGGCACGACATCATCGGAATCTGCGCAGTCTTCAGCAGGTGCGATATCTTCCCAGTCTGCTGAGAGTGAAGCATCTGCAGCGGGCAGCACAGAGAACGGAAATGTTCTCGTTGTTTATTATTCAGCGTCAGGAAACACAAGGGCGGTTGCAGAGACCATTGCTGATGCGACAGGTGCGGATATTTTCGAGATTACACCGGCAGAGCCTTACACAGACGATGATCGGAACTGGTCGGACAGCGACAGCCGTGTATCCAGAGAGCATGATAACCCGGATCTTCAGAATCAGGTGGAGCTGACAACGACGCAGGTGGACAACTGGGATTCCTATGATACGGTCTTTATCGGTTACCCGATCTGGTGGGGCATCGCTGCATGGCCGGTGAATCAGTTTGTAATGAACAATGATTTTTCAGGCAAGACCGTTATTCCATTCTGTACATCTTCCTCTTCCGGAATCGGGCAGGGCGGAAAAAATCTTGAAGACATGGCGGGAACCGGAGACTGGCAGGAAGGCCAGAGGTTCAGCTCACATCCGGATACAGATGACGTGACTGCCTGGGCACAGAGTCAGATCAATTCATAAAATATTCGAATAGAATAATTGAGGCAAAATTATGATTTTCTATTTTTCAGGGACGGGCAACAGTCTGTACGCGGCAAGAAGTCTGGATAGAGAGTGCGTCAGTATACCGCAGGTCATTGATGAGACGGAGCTGCGGTTTCAGATGGAAAAATCGGTATTATCTGTCCCATCTACGGTCATGAAATGCCAGAAATGGTAAAGGAGTTCATCCGGCGGGCAGAACTGCAGACAGATTATTTCTTTCACATATTGACTTATGGCAACCGTCACGCCAGCGCTGTGGAACTGGCATGGAAAATATGCCTCGATTATGGAAAAGATCCGGCTTATATCCGGACACTCTGGATGGTTGACAACTTTCTTCCGGCCTTTGATATGGCGGAACAGATGGCCATAGACAAGCATGTGGAAGAGCAGCTGTCGGTCATCCGCTCCGACATCCGGGTGAAAAAACAGAAGATTGAGCCGGTGACAGACGAGGACCGGAAGGCACATGTGAATTATCTGGAGGCAGTAACCCTATGCCGGAGACGGTGTGGGCGGATTTTTCCTTCACTGATCGCTGTATCGGCTGCGGGATCTGTAATACATATGCAGATAGCACGGATGAAGCCGGTCTGGAGAAAAGCCGCATGCATCGCGCATTTGGAGGATATTCCATGGGCGGTGTCACTACATGGGAGGTTCTTGCACAGGATCCGCAGTATTTTGCGTATTTCATGCCTATGGCGGGTGACTGCTGGCTGGATCGTTCCACTGACGCAGACGGCGATACGCAGATGGCGGATCTTCTCGCAGAGGGACTCCAGAGTCACGGCTGACTTCAGCGGATTTTTGTGTGATCGCCATGGTGGGAGGCAGCGATGGAAAAAATACAGCATGGAGCCGCAGCTTCAGGCTCTTCGTGATAATCAAGGGGATCTCTTCACAGAGGACAGCCTTATTTACTGGGAGAATGCGAGAGGAGGGCATAATCAGACCTCTCTGGAACTTGAAACAGAACACGGCATGTCATATCTGTGGAAACTTTCTCTCTGAATGATGTGACTGGTATTATACGACGACGGCTTTTTCCGGTATGATACAGATATTACAAAGATAATTGATGAATACCTCATCGAGGTCCGGATGAGAGTATTCATTCTGTGCTCAACCGGGAATCACCGGCAATCTGCGCGGCAGCCTGAAAGCCGCACAGCAGATATTCCGCATTTTGGGGCTGATCAAAATCCAACCGGATGATCCTGCGGATCTTCTTCAGCCGGTACTGCAATGTGCCGCGGTCGATGAACATTGTCTCTGCTGCCGGAGTAAACCGTCCGCCATATTGCAGATAAGTCTGCAGCGTCCGGCAGTACTCCGTGCGGTTTTTCCGGTCATACTGCTGCAATCTCTTCACTTCAGAGATCAGGAAGGTGTCCGCCTCCATCCCGCAGACTACTTCGGCGTGAAGAATTTGTGTATACCAGTCATCCGCAAGAACAACAGGGCTTTCGCTGTGTCCGCATGCCGCAGCGAGAGCTGCTTCAGCCTGACGGCAGTAATCAAAGCGGTCATGAAGACGAGAAAAGAGAGACGAGATGCCGGCTCTCAGATGGTACTTATCGGAGATATTCCGAATGCGGGCCAAAAAGGAGGACGCTTCCAGCAGATCGCTCCCCTCCATCTGATAAAACAAGGCGCGTATTCCATTTTCTTCCACCAGGACGAAGGAATTCGGCACTCTTGCCATCAGCTCAAGGCAGGCCGACTCCGGATCTCCGTTCGACTCCCGGGTATATACGATCATCAGATATCCCGGACGGAGTTCGCAAATCCTTCCGGAATAGGAAGGATCCTCAATTCTCCACAGCTCATCTTCATCCGTCCGCCGGCCCGCAAAAGGAGAAGCCAGACGAAGGAATGAATTTCTAGCTTCCTGTCCATCTGTAAGCAATTCTCTGGCAATGACCGTTCGGAAAAGATCTGGTTCCTGAACAAGAAGATTTGTCTTCCCGCGGAACAGGTATCGATAGAGCAGAGTCAGACTGCTGCCAAGTGCCGTAGCCATATCAGACTGGTCCGAACTGGATAAAACGGCAAGGATTCCCTCCGGCCCATTTTCTGAATAGAGCGGATGTACCGAGATCTTATATTTCTCAGATAAAGTAATCGTAAAAGGAGTCCCATTCCGATACATCAGAAAGATCTGGCGCTCCCATGACTCACGCATCTCATCGATCCGCTCTTCGGCTTTTTCTCTGACTGTTGCGTCGGAATTCCCGACCTCGGAAGAGGAATCTCCGGAATACATCTGCCGAATCCGGTAATTGATGTCAAGCAGGAAGAGGGAAAGATGATAGCGCCGTGCGGATTCACGAACGATGGCTGGGAATTCCGTCTGATCCCGGAGTAAGTGGATCAGAAAATACTGGATCTCGGCGCTGGTCGGATCTGCTGCGATATCTTCCGCGGCAAATATTCCGCTATCCATCTCCGTCATATGGCACCTCCCTCTGAGGACATCTGCCGGATCTTACGGTGGATCATGAGACCATCCCGAAGGAGCTCACAGTCTTCGGCATTCTTCAGATCCGTTTTTGTGATCTCACTGATTCGTTTTAAACGGTAGTGTATGGTATTCTTGTGTACACCGAGCGCTTCTGCGGTCTCTGCCAGTCCGCAGGAACAGCGAAAATAAGTCTCCAGCGTCAGAATATAATCCGTTCTCTTTCTGTCATCCAGCTCAGCCAGACGCCGTATCTGCCATGGAACCGGGATGGTTGTCCCCAGACGCCGGGTGACGTTTTGTACAAGAATGGTGACATATTCACCACGAAACGACAGAAAACAATCATCCGTTCCCTTTCGGCTGAGTGACTCCGCGAGTTCTGCCTGCTGTCGGTGGGCGGCAAGTTCAGACAGATCGGAAAAATAATCCGAGAGTGCCCCGCTCAGCTTGAAAATTCTGGCGGCATGATGAAGCCGTGAGAAGATTTGCTGGTACTGAAATTCATCCGGCACATCGGTGAACAGGATCCAAAGCGTCTTGCCGCCCCCGATCGCACCAAATGAATGAAATTCCGGACGGCATAGCTGGCTCTTTGCGTACTCCAAGGTAGAAACCAGGTTTCCTTCGGCAGTCAGTTTGGCCAGAAGGTAATCTCCGCCGCATTGTGATCTCAGTCTTGCCATGGTCTCCTCC
>CADBOY010000200.1 GCA_902796405.1 uncultured Lachnospiraceae bacterium
CAGAGCGGAATGATTCTGCTCTGCAGCTTCCGGATCGGCCGGCTGCGGTTCAGAAAAGATTCCTTTCTTGCGGCTTCCGGAATCTTCCGCCGGATCCTGGAAAACCCAGGAACGGGCAAAGAGGCAGTCCAGGATCGGCGCGCCCCGTTGAAAAAGCGGCGGCGGGCGGATATGATGGAAGGAAACAGGAAGAACCCGCAGAAAGAAGCAGGAGGCAGCATGAGCATCATAACAATCAGGGATTTTCAGGATCCGGCGCTGGATCTGTTCGTGGGAGAGTCGGAACCTGCGCTCCTGCATCTGTTTGAGCCGGACACCGGCGTGTTTCTCGCCGAAGGGCCGAGGGTGGCAGGCCGCGCACTGGATGCGGGCTATGAGCCGGTCGCAATGGTGATGTCGGCCCGGGACGCCGGGCAGTCGTCGGAGGCGGGCGCGATTATCGCCAGGTGTCCGGACACTCCGGTCTATGTCTCAGATGAGGCACAGCTTGCGGAGAAACTCGGATTCCCGATGAGCCGGGGGCTTCTGCTTGCGCTGCGAAGAAAGATTCTGCCCTCTATGGAGGAGGCGTGCCGCGGTGCGCGACGGATTGCGGTTCTTGAGGATGTGGAGAACCCGACAAATGTCGGCGCCGTGATCCGGTCGGCCGCGGCGCTCGGGGTGGATGCCCTGCTTTTCACCCGGGAGTGCAGCGATCCTCTCTACCGCCGGGCCGTGCGGGTCAGCATGGGCACGGTGTTCAGCCTGCCGTGGACGGTGATCGGCGCAGGAGGCTGGCACGCCTACGGCGGAAGGCACACGGACAAGGCGGTCCGCAAGGAGGAGAAGGAGTGGCCGCGGATCCTGCATGAGATGGGATTCACTCTGACCGCGATGGCGCTGCGGGATACGGCGGTGAGCATATCGGATCCACGGCTTGCCGGTGAGGAAAAAATGGCGATCCTCCTTGGCAATGAGAATCGCGGCCTGAAACCGCAGACGATAGATGCCTGTGATTATGTTGCCAGAATCCCCATGCAGCGCGGCGTGGATTCCCTGAATGTAGCAGCAGCGAGTGCAGTGGCATTCTGGGAACTGACGCGCAGCGGCAGGAAGATGTGACCCGGTCAGGAAAGTGTGCAGCGTCCGGACAATGGGATCCGGACAGGAAAGCGCGCTATAGCCGGGAAATGTGATCCCGGCGGGAAACACGCTACGTCCGGGCAATGGAATGCCGGCAGGAAAGAGCACAGCATCCAGAAAATGTGATCCCGTCAGAAAAGTGCACAGCGGCCGGAATGTGTAATCCCGTCAGAAAAGTGCACAGCAGCCAGAAAGTGTGATCCCGTCAGAGAAGGACGCGATAGCCGGGAGCAGCGATTCCGGACGCTGCGTGGGAGACAGAATGGAGAATCAGAGAAAATCAGATATGAAACGTTCGAATTCGCGGAATAAGAAACGTTCAAATGATTCCAAACGTTCGAACTATTCCCAACATTCGAGCGATTCCAAACGTTCGAACTATACCAAACATTCAAACTATTCCAGACATTCGACTCGTTCCCGTCAGCGCCGTGCACGAGTGCTTATGAGGGCGCTCATCGGAACAGGAGCAGCTCTGATGGTTCTTCTCGCTGCCAGCTTCTTCCGCCGCGGGAGAAATGACAGTAATGGAACGGGTTCTCCGGCGGACGTGGTGTATGAGGAGACGGCGGCCGGCGATGGCTCCTACGCGGGGAGCATTGTGCATGACGCAGCGTTCTGGAAGGGAGCGCCGGAGATCGACGGCCAGATGCTGACGCCGAATCCCTACTCCCGCCCTCAGCTGGTGCTTCGGGAAATCAACGGCATTGTCATTCATTACACGGCGGACCCAGGCGAAAAAGAGAAAAACGAGAGGGATTACTTCGAAAGCCTCAAGGACAGCCAGGACCGGCATGCCAGCAGCCATTTTGTTGTGGGACTGGACGGAGAGATCATCCAGTGCGTCCCGTGCTCCGAGCAGGCTTACGCCTCAAACCGCCGGAATTCGGATACCATATCGATCGAGTGTTGCCATCCCGACGCCACCGGCAAGTTCACGGATGCGACGAGAACGTCGGCGGTTCAGCTGACGGCGTGGCTCTGCCGTGCCTTTCACGTTTCGCCGGATCAGGTCATCCGCCATTACGATATCACGGGGAAGCTGTGTCCGCTATGGTTCGTGAACGATGAAGAGGCCTGGAAGGATTTCCTGGCGGACGTGAAGAGCCAGTATGACGCTATAGCAGAGTGAGAAGGAGCTTGATTCATGGAGAGAAAAAGGAGAAGGATGTCCGCTTGTCTGATGATGATGCTCTGCGGCGTGCTGATCGCAGCGGGGTGCGGCGGACGCAATAAGGAGCAGAATACCGCGGCAGCAGAAGAGACGGCCGTTGCCGCCGAAACAGGCGAATCTGCAGGTGATACGAAACAGGCGGGCGGCGGAAAGAGCCCGGCAGGCAGCAGCGCGGAACAATCGGAGAGTGGCGGAAACGCCGAGGGCAGCGTGAGCGATACGACTATCGGTCCGGAAAACGGGCCGGCGGAGTCTGCCTCGAAGACGGCGTCTTCTTCCGGCACTGTTCTCGCGGCGGCAGCCGTGAATGTCCGGAGTCAGCCTTCTACAGAGAGTCAGATTCTGGGAAAGCTCTCTCCCGGGACAGAGGTGGAACGGCTCAGCGACGACGGGCAGTGGAGTACCGTGCAGTACGAAGGGAAGACGGCTTATATCGCAAGCGAATATCTCTATGATCCGTCAGCGCAGATTCCTCCGCTGGAGCATCCCGCCGGGATTCCGACAGAGCCGGGGACGATCTTCAACACGCAGATGAATGAGAACGGAAAGTACCGCGGCGGAAAGCAGGGGGATCAGACCGGAACAGAGGCCCGGACAGAGAAATATCCCGCCTATTACGAGGTTTCTTCCTATCCCTGGAAATGCCTGCTCCGCTGTAAGGATGCGCATCTGGCGGCCGCGGCAGTGGAAGAGGCCTGTGCGGCGGCGGAGAATGAGAATATCGGCTATGACAGCGGCGATCTGCGCCTGACGCTCTGGGACGAGGTGCAGAAGACCGGGTTTGACACCTCGCTGGTGGAGACGCCCTGCGCGGCAAACTGCGTGACTTCCCTGCTGACGTTTTACAAATGCGCCGGACAGCGGCTCGGCATCGACTCGGTCGCCGATCTGAACGTGGACGGCCATGTCTACACGGAGGAAGACATTCTGCTGGGAACCGGATTCTTTGAGCGTGTGGATGATGCCGATCTGCACTCCGCGGACGCGAACCACGCGGGAGATGTGTACATTGCAGAAAGCCACACGATTCTGCAGCTCACGGATGGGGCGGAGGCGGCCTCTGGCGCGAAGTGACCAGATCCGTGTCCTGACGCAGAAGCGAGACGGGGTTCAGAACGAAGTGACCTGCCATGCGTCCCGACGCTGCATTAAGGAGGACTTCAGTCATTTCAGTGAGGACTTCCCCTGACGCTTATACCGAGAACTTCCCCTGAGCTTCCGGGGTTGTAATTTCTCTGATTTCTGATTAGAATAAGACAGATATTGCACAATAAGGACAGGACAGAATATAACACGTAAGTGAGGAGTGATTATCATGCCGATCCGAATACCAGATTCTCTGCCGGCGACCTCTATCCTGGAAGCCGAGAACATATTTGTCATGACGGAATTCCGTGCCATGCATCAGGATATCCGTCCGCTGAACGTGCTGATCCTGAATCTGATGCCGACGAAGATCACAACGGAGACGCAGCTTCTTCGCAAGCTCTCCAACAGCCCGCTTCAGGTGCAGGTTGACTTCCTGCAGACCGCGAGCTACCACTCATCGCACACGGACCCCGAACACCTGAAGACGTTCTACTATACCTTCGACCAGATCAGGGACCGCAAGTATGACGGAATGATCATCACCGGGGCGCCGCTCGACTATGTGGATTTCGAGGATACGGCATACTGGGATGAGGTCTGCCGGATCATGGAGTGGACGACAACGCATGTTCACTGCACCTTCCATCTGTGCTGGGGCGCTTTCGCCGGACTTTACTATCACTTCGGCGTTGAGAAATACTATCTGGACAAGAAGCTGTTCGGTGTGTACCGCCACAAGATCTGGAAGCCGACCTCGCCGCTGTTCCGCGGCTTTGATGACCGCTTCCTGGCACCGCAGTCCCGCGCCACCGAAGTACACCTGGAGGATGTCGAGAAGATCCCGGAGCTGGAGATCCTGGCGACGACCGAGGGCGGGAGTCTGGCAATCGCGAAGACAAAGGACAGCCGTCAGTTCTTCGTGACCTTCCATGCGGAGTATGATCAGGATACCCTGAAGCTGGAGTATGAGCGGGATCGGGCGAAGGGGCTGACCACGGTCGACCTGCCGGTCAACTATTTCCCGGATGACGATCCCACGAAGGAACCGCCGGTCACCTGGCGCTCCACCGGTCAGCTGCTCTATTCGAACTGGCTGAATTACTACGTCTACCAGAGTACGCCCTATGACCTGAAAGAGATGCCTGCCTTTGTCGGCGGGAAGGGCTACCGGAAGAAGAGATAATTCTAATATCCCGCAGGGAAGACATGGGGCGGCTCTCTGGCTCCGGCAGGACATCCCCTGCGGATGAATGGAAGATCCCGGACCCTTCTTCGGATCCGGGATCTTTCTTTGAAGCGGCCGGCTGTCCGCAGCCGGTCCGCCGTTCGTATTCAGAATAGGAGATATCATGAAACGTCTGATGCGCTTCCTGAAACCGTACCGGATCCCGAGCATCCTCGCGCCGCTGTTCAAGCTGCTGGAGGCTCTGATGGATCTGTTTGTGCCTCTCGTCGTTGCGGCGATCATCGACAATGGCATCACCAGAAGGGATATGCACTATGTAGCGGTCTGTTTCTGGATTCTGATCCTGCTTGCCGTCCTCGGCATAGCCTTCTCCTTCATGGCGCAGTGGTTTGCGGCGCGCGCCGCAGTCGGGTTTTCGACCGATGTGCGGCAGGCGGTGTTCGATCACATTCAGGAGATGTCCTACTCCGAACTGGACACGCTGGGAACCGATACGCTGATCAACCGGATGACCAGTGACATCAACCAGACGCAGAACGGCGTGAACATGTCGCTTCGCCTGCTGCTTCGCAGTCCCTTCATCGTGTTTGGCTCGATGATTCTCGCGTTCCTGATCGATGTGCCGAGCGCCATCGTCTTCGCCGTGATCATTCCTCTTCTGATTCTGGTAGTCTTTGGCATCATGCTTCGGAGCATTCCGCTGTACCGCCGCGCGCAGACCGCACTCGACCGGCTGCTCGGACTGACCCGCGAAAATCTGACCGGTGTTCGCGTGATCCGCGCGTTCTGCCGGGAGAAGGAGGAGATCCGGGAATTTGATGAGAGAAATGACGCACTGACGCGGATGAATGAATTCGTCGGAAGACTTTCCGCTCTCATGAATCCGGTCACTTATGTCATGATCAATCTGGCCACCGTGGTGCTGATCCGGGTTGGCGCGATCCGGGTCGGCTCCGGCGCGCTCAGTCAGGGTGATGTTGTCGCTCTCTACAACTATATGGCGCAGATCACCGTCGAGCTGATCAAGATGGCGAGCCTGATTGTGACGCTGAACCGGTCGCTCGCCTGCGCCGGCCGTGTGGCGGACGTACTGGATACAAAGACAGGAATGACCTATCCGGAGGCAGCGGGTCCTGCCGCGTCCGGAGCAAAGACAGGGGCTCCGGCCGTGGAATTCCGCAGTGTCTCCTTCTCCTATGCGGGGTCCGGAGAGGATGCCGTCTCGGGAATCAGTTTCCGGGCGGAGAAGGGACAGACGATCGGTATCATCGGAGGTACCGGCAGCGGCAAATCGACGGTTGTGAACCTGATCCCGCGGTTCTATGACGCGACGCAGGGGCAGGTCCTCGTGGACGGAAAGGATGTCCGGGACTATCCCGAGGGAAGCCTGATTCAGAAAATGGGGGTCGTTCCGCAGAAAGCGGTTCTGTTCGAGGGGACGATCCGGAGCAACCTGCTCTGGGGCAATGAGAATGCGGACGATGAGCAGCTGATGGCTGCCGTCCGGACTGCCCAGGCCAGCGAGGTCGTCGAGGGAAAGGAAGATGGACTGGACAGCCCCGTGGAGCAGAACGGACGGAATTTCTCAGGCGGGCAGAGGCAGCGCCTTACGATCGCGCGCGCCCTGGTGAGGAAGCCGGAAATCCTGATCATGGATGACTCGGCGAGCGCGCTCGATTTTGCGACCGACGCCAGGCTGCGTCAGGCAGTGCGCCACCTTCCGGGCAGCATGACTGTCTTCATCGTATCGCAGAGAGCCTCCAGCATCCGCGGGGCGGATCAGATTCTGGTTCTCGACGACGGCCAGATGGTCGGTCTCGGCACGCACGACGAGCTGATGCGCTCCTGCCGGGTTTATCAGGAAATCTACTACTCACAGTTCCCGGAGGAGAGACCGAAGAGCGCAGTAACGAGCGGGGAGGTGATGGCATGAGCGCAGAACAGGAGAACAAAGCGGCTGGCAGTCAGCCGGAAGAGAGGGTTGAGGCTGATGCAGCAGCATCGAAGCAACTGAAGAATTCGCCTTCCGGACGGAACAAAGAGGACGTTACCATGGCGGAGGATGCCGCCACCGGCACGGCGACGATGAAGAAGGTATTGCGGTATATCGGCAAATACCGCTTCCTGCTGATCTTCAGCATTATGCTTGCGGGAATCTCTGTTGTGCTGCAGCTCTATGTGCCGATCCTCTTCGGTGATGCGATCGACCAGATCACCGGACCGGGGCAGGTCAGTCTGAGTGCGGTCATGCACTATCTCCTGCAGATTGTCGTGCTGATTGTCATCGCCGCGGCAGCGACATTTGTCATGAACGTGATCAATAACCGTCTGGCTTACCGGACCGTGCGGGACATCCGCGCGAGGGCGATCCGGCGCATTCAGATCCTGCCGCTGTCATACCTTGACGCACACAGCGCCGGCGACATCGTGCAGCGAATCATCGCCGACACCGACCAGATCTCGGACGGTCTTCTGCTGGGCTTCCAGCAGCTGTTCACCGGCGTGATCACGATCATTGCCACGCTGATCTTCATGTTCCGCAAGGACATCTGGATCTCTCTCATCGTCGTCGCCATGACGCCGGTCAGTTTCCTGGTTGCGCGGTTCATTGCGTCCCGGTCCTACCGGATGTTCCGGAAACAGACGACGACCCGCGGACAGCAGACGGCGCTGATCAATGAGATGGTCGGCGGCGAGAAGGTGGTCCGGGCGTTCGGATACGAAAAGCGCGCCTCGGAGCGCTTCCGCCAGCTGAATCAGGAACTGAAGAAATACTCCCAGTCTGCGGTGTTCTTCAGCTCGCTGACAAACCCGTCGACGCGTGCGGTCAACAACGTGATCTATGCGCTGGTGGCGCTGATCGGATCGTGGCGGATTCTGGCCGGCGGCATGACGGTCGGCGGTCTCTCCGTGATGCTCTCCTATGCGAATCAGTACATGAAGCCATTCAATGATATCAGCTCGGTTGTCACGGAGCTGCAGAACGCGATGGCCTGCGCCGCGCGTGTGTTCGCGCTGATCGAGGCCGAGCCGCAGTCGCCCGATCCGGAGGAGACCATGCCGGCGGCCCGCGGACAGGTGGATATCGAGAATGTCGCATTTTCCTATGACAAGAGCCGGAGCCTGATCGAGAACTTCTCCCTGAAGGCCGAGCCCGGCATGCGGATCGCCATTGTCGGCCCGACGGGCTGCGGCAAGACGACATTCATCAACCTGCTGATGCGATTCTACGATGTGGACAGCGGTGCGATCCGGGTAGACGGCAGAGATATCCGCTCCGTGTCCCGCCAGTCGCTCCGCCGGAACTACGGAATGGTCCTGCAGGATACCTGGCTGCGTGATGCAACCGTTCGCGAGAATATCGCCGTCGGGCGCCCGGATGCGACCGATGAGCAGATCATTCAGGCAGCGAAGGAGGCGCACAGCTGGGAGTTCATCCGGAGAATGCCGGAAGGGCTGGACACCGTCATCCATGATGACAGTCTCAGCCAGGGCCAAAAACAGCTCCTGTGCATCACGAGGGTCATGCTCACTCTGCCGCCCATGCTGATTCTGGATGAGGCCACATCGAGCATCGACACGAGAACGGAGCTGGAGATTCAGGCCGCATTTGAGAAACTGATGCAGGGACGCACGAGCTTTATCGTCGCGCACCGGCTCTCGACGATCCGCAATGCGGACTGCATCCTTGTGATGCGGCAGGGCCACATCATTGAGCAGGGAACCCATGAGTCGCTGATGGCGAAGGGCGGTTTTTACGCGGAGCTTTACAACTCGCAGTTCGCAGGAATACAGGGCTAGAGGAGCCTTCACAGAATTCGGGAATGTAAGGCCATGGCGTTTCAAACTCGATGAGAAAGGCGGGGACGATGAAGAGAGAAGCCGATGAGATGAAGGAGATCACGGACGGCAGGCTGTACGGCTCCCGTGATCTGGTCCGGGTCGGATGTCATGACTGCGAGGGATGTTCCACCTGCTGCCATGACGTCGAGGGGCTGTTTCTGACGCCCCTGGATATGTATCGCATCACGCGAGGACTCGGGCGTCCCTTTGAAGATTTCCTGGAGCAGGAGATTGAGCTCACGCTCTGCGATGGCGTCATACTCCCGAAGATGAAGATGCAGGGGCAGGAGCCGGATCACCCGGTCCCCCGGGAACAGATGCCAGCCTGCGGTTTCCTGACAGCGGAAGGCCGCTGCGGCATCCATTCCTTCCGCCCCGACATCTGCCGGCTCTATCCGCTGGGGCGGTATTATGAAGCGGACGGCTTCCGGTATTTTCTGCAGATTCATGAGTGCGAGCGTCCGCACCGCTACAAGGTGCAGGTCCAGGAGTGGCTCGGCGAAGAGAATCCCGAGGAGAACCGCCGGTTCCTTCTTACCTGGCACGCGTTTGTGAAGGGAGTGGGAGAGTCCGTTCCGAAGCTGACGGATGACAGCCGGAAGCAGGTACTCCTGTATATCCTCCGCCTCTTCTACATGAAGCCCTGGGAGGATGACGGTTTCTATCCTCAGTTCGCGGCGCGCATGGAGAGGGCGCAGAGCGTGCTGGCGCCTCTTATGAACCATTGAGCTTTCTGAGAAATCCATCCGGCCGGAGAAATTCCTCTGGCCAGATGGATTTCTTTCGTATTTTCGTTCGTTCAGGGCGTGGTGAAATAGTTTACACTCCCGGGCATTCATGTTAAAATCAACCACAGTGTGACCATTTGCGGCCGATAAGGCCGATTTTTTTTGA
>CADBOY010000201.1 GCA_902796405.1 uncultured Lachnospiraceae bacterium
CGCCGCTGCACGACGGTGCTGTCGTGATGCGGGGCAACCGCATTGTTGCCGCAACCTGCTACCTGCCGCTCTCTCAGAACAATTCCATCTCCAAGGAGCTGGGAACCCGCCACCGCGCGGCGATCGGTGTCAGTGAAGTGACGGACAGCCTGACCGTCGTCGTCTCGGAGGAGACGGGAGATGTGTCCGTTGCCGAACAGGGGAAGATCTCCCGGGGGCTGACTCCCGATGAACTAAGAAAGCGGTTGAGCGTATTGATCGATACGGAAGATGACGGGCAGAAGCAGAGGCCGGGCCTCCATTTGCGGAAAGGACGGCAGAAGAATTCATGAAAAAGCACATTCTGAACAATCTGCATCTGAAGCTGCTCGCTCTCGTTCTTGCGGTGATCACATGGCTGATCGTGGTCAATGTCAGCAATCCTTACACGACAAAGACGATTTCAGGCATCCCGATCACCATTGAGAATGAAGATTCTCTTCTGGAGAATAATTACACCTACACAGTGACGGGCAGCCAGACGGCAACAATCCGCATCCGCGCTCCGCGCAAGACCGTGCAGGCGCTCAACGCGGCGGATTTTCAGGCCACGGCGGATCTCTCCCGACTCTATGAACCGACCGGACAGATCCCTGTGACGGTGACAAGCAAGTCAAGCCGGATCAGCAATGATGAGATCACGCAGATCACTCAAAGCCTGGATATCAAGTTAGAAGCCATCACCAGCAGGAAATTCGATGTGGCCGTATTCACGGAAGGCACGCCGGCGGACGGCTATCAGGTCGGGAACATCACTGCATCCCCCTCCGTCATCACCGTCACGGCTCCGCAGTCATTCCTCGACCAGATCGCTTCGGTCGGAGTGGTGGTGAATGTAGACTCTGTATCCAAAGATGTGAATCAGCATGTCACTGCCACGCTGTACAATGCCGGGGGAAATGTGCTGAATACAGAGGATGTGAAGCACCTGTCGCTCAGCAGTTCGGATGTCGATGTGACGGTGCAGATCATGAATGTGAAGGACGTTGGCATCACCGGAAAAGTCTCGGGAACGGATGCGGTGGCGCGGGGCTACCGGTACGCCGGCATGACGATCGAGCCGGAGACCGTGTCAGTGTACGGGCGCAAGAAGGTGCTCGCGGATCTGTCGTCCCTCTCTCTGCCGGACGGTACACTGGATGTGACGAATGCGACGGAGGACGTTGTGCAGACCTACCACTTCAGCGATCTGCAGCTGCCGGACGGGGTCAGCCTGGCCGATGACGCGGACACGGAATTTACCGTGACGCTGCATGTGGAAAAGACAAATACGAAGACGTTCAAGCTCCCGATATCCTCTCTGACCATCCGGAATCTGGACGATTCCCTGCAGATCCAGAATACCGGCGACACACTGAACGTGACGGTGGAGGGTCTGTCCGGCGATCTTGACGCTCTTCAGGCATCAGAGATCTCGGCGGTTCTGAACCTCAAGGGGCTGAAGGCCGGAACCAGCACAGTGACGGCGGATGTTACGGTGCCGGACGGATTCAGCGTGGTCGGCACAGCCCAGGTCAGCGTGAACCTTGTCGAAGTGAACGGAGAGACGACAGTGGCCGAGAATCAGAATGGTCAGACGGCGAAGGAGAATACCGCTGCGCCGAAGGCGACCGTGTCAGAAGGAGAAAAATCCGGCGAGGATCTGAAGTAGCAATAAGACAGCAGCAATAAGAAAACAGCGATAGGATATACAGGACTGCGGCATGAGGCGCATGGCGGACATGCCGCAGTCTTTCATTCGGAGGAAGAATGCATTGAACAAGGAATATACCTGGATTGCGCCCTGTCACTTCGGGTTGGAGTCCGTCTGCCGGAAAGAGATTCAGGATCTGGGGCTGACGGTGGTCCGTGTAGAGGATGGACGCGTATTCTTTCAGGGCGGCCCGGAGGCCGGCGTTCGCGCCAACCTGTTCCTGCGGACCGCGGAGCGCGTGCTGCTTCTCGTCGGAGAATTTTACGCCGTGACGTTTGATGAGCTGTTCGACAGGACGAGAAGTCTTCCCTGGGAGGAATACCTTCCGAAGGACGCAAAGTTCTGGGTGGCGAAGGCCTCTTCGATCAAGAGCCAGCTCTTCAGTCCGTCGGACATTCAGTCCATCATGAAGAAGGCGATCGTCGAGCGGCTGCGGATGGTGTACCGCATCGGCTGGTTCCCGGAGACCGGGGCGGAGTTCCCGCTTCGCGTCTTTCTCTATAAGGACGATGTCACCGTTGCCCTCGACAGCAGCGGAGAATCGCTGCATAAACGAGGGTACCGGACGCTGACTGCCAGGGCTCCGATTTCAGAGACGCTGGCTGCAGCGCTGATCCTGCTCACGCCGTGGAAACGGGACCGGATTCTTGTGGACCCCTTCTGTGGCAGCGGCACGTTTCCGATTGAGGCGGCGATGATGGCGATGAATATGGCGCCGGGCATGAACCGGGAATTCCTCGGCGAGAAATGGACGAATCTCCTGCCGAAGAAGATCTGGTACGACGCCGTGAATGAAGCGGAGGACCTCATCGATGATACCGGAGAGACGGACATTCAGGGGTATGACATCGACGGCGAGGTTATCCGCGACGCGAGAGAAAACGCGCGGGCAGCCGGAGTGGACCACCGTATTCATTTTCAGCAGCGACCGGTCAGCGCGCTCAGCCATCCGAAAAAATACGGATTTCTGATCATGAATCCACCCTACGGTGAGCGGCTCGAGGACAAAGCGGCGCTGCCGGAGCTCTACCGGACCATCGGCGAGCGGTTTGCGGCGCTGGACTCCTGGTCCTGCTATATGATCACCGCGTATGAAGACGCGGAGCGGTATTTCGGGCGGAAGGCAGACCGGAACCGCAAAATCTACAACGGAATGATGAAGACGTACTTTTATTCTTTCCTGGGGCCGAAGCCGCCGAAGCGCCGCCGCCCCGGTGAGACGGGCATGCGGCCGGAGCACCGCACGGAGGAACCATGAATCGGATTGTATTTGCAACGGGCAATGAAGGGAAGATGCGCGAGGTCCGGGAGATCCTGGGAGATCTGGGTATTCCGGTGGTTTCGATGAAGGAGGCGGGGCTGCATCCCGATATCCAGGAGAATGGAAGCACCTTCGAGGAAAATGCACTGATCAAAGCGCTGACGGTTCATTCGCTCTGCCAGGATATCGTGCTGGCGGATGACTCCGGACTGGAGGTCGATTATCTGGGAAAGCAGCCTGGCGTGCACTCAGCCCGCTGGATGGGAGAAGATACTTCCTATGAGATCAAGAATCAGGAGATTCTCCGCCGCCTGTCCGGGACCAGCGGAGAGGACCGCAGCGCCCGCTTTGTCTGCGTGATTGCTGCGGTATTCCCGGATGGCACGACCGCAGAGACCCGCGCCGTTATCGAGGGACAGATCGCGGATGCCCCGCGCGGCGAGGGAGGATTCGGCTATGATCCGATCTTTCTGCTGCCGGACCGCGGCCTGACCACAGCGGAGCTTTCCGCCGAGGAGAAGAATGAGATCAGTCATCGCGGGAAGGCTCTGCGCCAGATGCGTCCGACCATCGAGGGATGGCTGCGCGAGGAGAAGACCGGAGTGCGGTGGAAGCTGCCGGAATGACAATAGAGGGGAATCACCCGATTGCACAGACTGTTTTCTCATAAGATGTGAAATTACCTGAAATCGATTTCATCTGTCACGTTATCCCGAATGATATATTAAATAGTTGATGCCTATAAAAATAATATATGACCTTTACTTTCATTGGCATTTTCCGGTATACTAAAAAGGCGGCTTTGGCCGCGAAAAACGCCAGTTTCGGCGGTCTTCGGACAGGGATGCTGTCACTGCTCTTCCATCCGGCACCGCAGAAATATCGCGATGAAAGAGGTTGAAAAATCGTGCAGAAGATTCTTGTTGTCAGTGATTCCCATGGTAAGCTCAGCAATCTCCGGGAAGTGATCCGGAAAGTCCGTCCGGTGGACCGGGTCCTTGTCCTTGGAGATGTGGAGGGACAGGAGGGGGAGATCCGCGCGATGGCGGACTGCCCGGTTGAGTTTGTCTGCGGGAACTGCGACCGCATGAGCCGGGAGCCCTGGGACCGCGTGCTGGACATCGAGGGACATCGCGTTCTGATGACGCATGGACATCACTATTCCGTCAGCCGGACGCTGGACCGCCTGAAGCAGGCAGCTGACGCGGAAGACGCCGATCTGGTGCTGTTCGGTCATACCCATACGCCGGAACAGGTGGAGATCGGAGGAAAAACCTTCCTGAATCCCGGAAGCATCTCCCGCCCGCGGCAGGAGGGATATCGTCCGAGCTTTGCTGTGGTGGAATTCGATGACCGCGGTGAGGTTCATACCACGATCCATTATCTGAATCATATGTGAGAGATATAAGAGGGAAGAAGGCGGACGCGGCGAAAGAATGCCAGCCCGCTTTGCATGAAATTTGAAACGGCCGGATAAAATTTTATCTGCGGACAAAGTTTTTATGCGAATTCCCGGTTGACAATCTCAGGACAGTGCGATAGAATAGCTCTTGCATTTGTGGTTGCCACTCATGCTTCACTATGGATATGCGGGTGTAATTCAATGGTAGAATACCAGCCTTCCAAGCTGGGTACGTGGGTCCGATTCCCATCATCCGCTTTTTGTGATCTTCGGGATAGCCGGAGGGTCATATTGGATCAGCTGATCCTGTCATGGTGGGTTTGGCGCAGTTGGTTAGCGCGCCAGATTGTGGCTCTGGAGGCCGTGGGTTCGAGTCCCACATCCCACCCTACTGGGCTATCGCCAAGCGGTTAAGGCACAGGACTTTGACTCCTGCACTCGCTGGTCCGAATCCAGCTAGCCCAGCTTGGCGGTACGCCGTTCGCGGGCGATTAGCTCAGGTGGCAGAGCACTTGACTTTTAATCAAGTTGTCGCGGGTTCGAATCCCGCATCGCTCATTCGCAATAAGTCCTCGCAAACCAGCGCGGTTGCTGGAATTGCGGGGTTTTTCTTTGTTTATAGAAAACGGAAATATCGGCCCAAAACGGTGGCAAATAACGGCTGTTTACCGCTCTGTGGCGTGCACCCGACGTGCAACCTGGACTTTACCGCCTGTCCTGTCTATATGACATGACGGCGGCTTTTTTTGTTTCAGTCTGTCTAAACATTCCAACTACTTCCCGATCCGAATTAAATCGTGAAATGAGCGAACAAAACAAGGAAAAAATTCTATATTGTGTTACAATTGAGTTGTTTCGTTCCGTAATACTGAATCAAAAAAAATAAGATCTGTCTATTGCGGAAGATTGTGCTGAGACGGGAAGGAAGATGGCGGGAGCGGTATGGCAGCATTTCATGATCAGGCGGCAGCATTGTGGGCGAAAAAAGAAGAACAGGAAGGCCGGTTCTACTGGCTGCCGCTCGCGGTTCATCTGGATGATACGATGCATGTCGCGCGATGGCTCTGGAATCAATGGATCAGTGACGGACAAAGAAAATTCTGCATGGA
>CADBOY010000202.1 GCA_902796405.1 uncultured Lachnospiraceae bacterium
AAAATTTTTTGCACTTCTATTGCTTCTTTATCACACATAAGCAAAAGGGTATGGTATGAAACGAATCAGAAAACTTGCCGGAGTATTACTGGCACTCGCTGTATGCATAGGAATGCTGACAGCAGCTGCACCGGCAAAGGCAACGGAAGGAAGCACTTCCCCATCAACGGAAACAGCATCAACCAATTCACTTACGATCAACAACACCGGTAATACGGCACATACGTTTGAGTTGTACCAGATCTTTACCGGAGTTTATACGAAGAAAGACAATTCGCTTTCAAATATCCAGTGGGGAGATGGCTTGACGGCTGCTGGTAAGACAGAACTCGGAGATGCCGCAAAGAAGGCTGGAAACATTAAGGATGCGACAGCATTTGCCAATGAAGTTAAGACCTATCTGACAAACCCGACTACTTCCGAATCCGTAGCAGCCGGCAGCTCCTACAAGTTTGATAATCTGAAGGCTGGCTACTATCTGGTGAAGGATGTCGATGGCTCTCAGAAAGATACTGCGGGTACCTACACTTCCTATATCGTTCAGGTCATAGGATCGGTTACTCAGGATACCAAGCTGGATGTTCCTGCCGTGGTCAAGAAGGTCAAGGACACGAACGATTCCACTGGAGTTACGCCGGATTGGCAGGATTCCGCGGACTATGATATCGGCGACACGGTCCCTTATCAGGTCACCGGTACCATACCGTCGAACATTGACAAGTATGAAACTTACATGTATGCGTTCACCGATACGATGTCAAAGGGCCTCACCTACACGAAAGGTAACGCGAAGATTGAGATCGGTAATACGGATGTTACCAGCAGTTTTGAAGAAACTGTCACATCCAATACGGATGGTTCTACGACCGTGACTTGGAGCTGCGGTGACCTGAAGAAGATCTCAGGTGTAACACTTAATAAAGACATGAAAGTTGTTGTCAACTACAACTGCACGCTCAATAAAGATGCGGTGCTTGGTTCTGCTGGCAATCCCAATACCGTCTACCTGACATTCTCCAATAACCCGAACCAGGGTGGGGACGGTGAGACAGGTAAGACACCGGAAGACAAGAACATCGTCTTCACCTACAAGGTTGTTGTCAATAAGGTCGATAAGGATAACAAGGCTCTTGCCGGCGCTGAGTTCACGCTGTATAAGGTGAAAGCGGATAACACGTCGGAGACGGTAGGTGCTCCCTACACTCTTACCGGAAACGCAGAGAATGATGCTACGATCTTCACCGCTACTGGTTTGGATGATGGTACCTATGTACTGAAGGAAACGAAGACTCCGGCCGGATACAATACGATTGCGGATCAGTACTTCACTGTCACGGCGGAACATAACACTGATTCGGCAGATCCGAAGCTGACGTCTCTTTCTGGTGACGCGCTGACAGGATCGGTAATCACATTCACAGCAGATAAGGACGCTGGTTCGCTGACGACCAATGTGGTCAACGAGAAGGGGGCCAACCTTCCTTCGACCGGTGGCGCCGGCACCAGAATGCTCTACACCGCAGGTGTGATTCTCCTGGCGGCTGGTCTGATTCTGATCGTCATCCGCAGAAGAAGAGCTCAGGCACAGTAACCGGATCTTTGTCAGATCGGAATGAAGATTCGGATCAAACGCAGAATTCTGCCGGTGAACCGGCAGAGTGAATCATGGTGAAGATACATTTTATTCGCCATGTTCCTGGCCTCCGGGAGGAAATTCCCTCCCGGAAGTCAGGAAGCTGCCCGTTTATAACGATTATGGTTCTTCCCCGGAAGCCAGTGCGCTGTCAGGCCGGGGTAAGAGCAGAATCCTCTGGAGACCAGAGCAGTTCGGCCAGTGGCATTCTTTATCATCAGGTGCAGGCAGGAACAAAAGTTACTTCAGGTATTTGCTGTTTTAATTCGAACAGAGTGGCTGCGGATGAGATCGACGAAATACGCAGACGTGCAGCCATTGTGCCCGGATGAAAACAGAGCAGTTTATCACAGCAGATGAACGGATGAAGAAGAAAAAGAAAAAAAGGATTGGTTCTGTCATCATCGATGTATGCATTGCCGTCCTGATTGGCGGTGGCATCTGCTTCCTGACCTATCCGTCATTCTCAGACTGGTGGAATCAGATGCACCAGACGCGTGCAGTGGCGTCCTACATCGAGAAGGTCGCGGACCTGTCGAAGCAGGACGATGAACGCATGTGGAAGGAAGCAGAGCAGTACAATCAGGATCTGTTGAAAAATGATCACCGTTTCCAGCCGACCAGGAAAGAGGAAGCGAGATATCGCTCCATCCTGGACGTGACGGGAACCGGCATCATGGGGTACATCAGTATTCCCTCCATCCATATTGAACTGCCGGTTTATCACGGTACGGATGAAGGAGTACTGGAGATCGCGATCGGACATCTCGAGGGTACGTCCCTTCCTGTTGGCGGGACGGGAACGCACTGCGTGGTGTCCGGACACACCGGTCTCCCGTCGGCAAGACTGTTCACGGATATCTCCGAGCTCAAGAAGGGAGATATATTCACGTTTTCCGTGCTGGACCGGACGCTGACCTATGAGGTCTATCAGATCTCCGTGGTTCTGCCCGAAGATCTTGATGATATCGCGATTGATCCGGTACAGGATTACTGCACTTTGGTAACCTGTACGCCGTACGGCGTGAATACGCACCGCCTGCTGGTGCGGGGACACCGGATTCCGACGATTCCGGACGATACCGGAATCACCGCAGACGCTGTGAAGATTGAGCCGATCTACGTCATTCCATTTCTGTCTGTCCTTCTGGCGGCAGTGGTGGCATTCGACCTGCTGACGGCAAGAAGACGGCCGCGCAGGAAGAAGACGCAGAAGGCAGGATGACGGCAGGGACGATGGATCTTCGCGTGAAAGAGATGCTTTTATGACGATGATATCGCCGGCGAAAGCCGGAGGAGTGGGCAGAAACATGAACAAGAGAGAAGAGTACAGGGAAAGAGTATCGAAGATACTGCGCGGCGGTATCGGTGTGATCCTGGC
Source organism: uncultured Lachnospiraceae bacterium (assembly GCA_902796405.1). GTDB lineage: Bacteria > Bacillota > Clostridia > Lachnospirales > Lachnospiraceae > UBA3305. The sequence goes on from CADBOY010000202.1 coordinate 3,015, forward strand.
GGCATTGTGCATCGGCATGCTGACCGCGATCCCGGTCTCGGCGGATTCCGTATCTGAAGTGGACAGGAAGGTCCGGGGGCAGAAAGTGAACGTCATGTTCAGCCTGGATGAAAACGATGTGGAGGGGACCAAAGTGAACCTCTACCGGGTAGCGGAGTTCTCAAAGGATGGCAGCTATACTCTCTTTGATTCATATGCGGAGCAGATCGGAAGCACCGCATTTGACGGAAGCACGGAGAAGAAGCTGGAAGCCGGCGCACAGACTCTTGAGACGTACGTCCGCGCAGGCGGACTTCAGCCGGATCAGAGCGGGGTGGTCACCGGCGGAAGCGCGGCCTTTGAAGGCATCCCCTCCGGTCTCTACCTGGTGACCTATGATCTTCCGGAAGGCAGCAAATCCGCAGCTCCCGCCATCCTGCAGTCTTTTCCCTATGAATTCAAGAACGGGGCTTATGATACGAACGTTATGATCAGCGTCAAGGTGACGATGCCGCAGGTGACTGGGCGCTATAAAGTGCAGAAGATCTGGAAGGGCGATTCGAAGGACGGTCGTCCGGAATCCGTGAAGGTCGACATCCTGAGGAACGGAGAAAAAGACCAGACCGTCGAGCTGAACAGCGGGAATAACTGGACCTACAGCTGGAAATCATATGACAAAGACAGTACGTACTCCGTCAAGGAGAGCAGCGTTCCCAAGGGGTACAAGGTTATTATCACGAAGGATAAGAATTCATACGGCATTACCTTCTCCATCACGAATACGAAGACAGAGAAGCAGAAGGTTCCGCAGAAGACGGTGAAGACCGGGGACAGCAGCCGCATGATGCGGTGGATCATTCTGCTCTGCGCAGCCGGGCTGACTCTGGTGATTCTGGGCGTGCGCAGCGGGAAGAACCGGAAAAAGGAATCATAAGCCGGGATGAGCAGACGACAGAGACAGACGGAGAGCCGGAGAACGAAGCAGAATACATCGTTTAAGACCGGGAAGATACTTGCCGCCGCGGGATCAGCGATGATCCTGGTAGCGGCAGTTCTTCTTGCGGGAATATTTCTCCAGAATCAGCGCTCAGAGAAGCTGATGAGCCGGCTCCTCGCGAATCTTGGTGAGGCGATACCGGATGAACCGGGTGCTGCCGCGGAGCGGATGAACGAAGACGGAGACGGCGCGGTTCTCCCGGTCCTGGAGCGGGAAGGAGTAAACTGCATCGGCATCCTGTCGATTCCGGGCATTTCCGGCAGATGGCCGGTGGGAAGTCCGGAGGAGTCCGTCCAGGATCTGCCCTGTCAGATTGTGGCAGGGGATAAGCAGAGCGGAATCTCGGGGAGCGGTCCGGAAGGAAGTGACAGTGGAGAGAGCGCCGCGGAGCAGGCATTTCTCACGATCGCGGGCATGGACACGCAGGAGCAGTTCTCTGCGCTGGTTCAGCTCTACGAAGGCGACGAGGTAGAGTTCACCGATGTGAACGGGGAAGGGTATACATATCAGATCGTCTTTTTCGGACCGGAGGAGGAACTGCAGAGATATCTGGCCGGCCGGAAAGAGAGCGGGAAGGAAGCGACCACTGAAGGGGACAGTGCCGCAGAGACGAATACCGCAGCTGAGACAGCAGGCAGCACTTCTGCTTCTGGCGACATCACTTCTGCATCTGGCATGGTTACGGAGTCCGCCTCGGGTCAGAAAGATCTGGCCTTTGATCTGGAATTGCAGGTCAATACGGCTTCCGTGCATCCACTGATCATCGGCTGCAAGGAAGAGGAGAGCGGGAAGAAAACACAATAGCAGGAAAGACACCAAGCCGCCTGGGCGTTTCGCGCTCCGGCGGCTTGACCTTGGCTAAGTATCATTTCCTTTTACAGATTCGTCACGGCAGCGAAAAAACGCTGCCGGCGGCTTGGCTAAGCATCATTTCCTTCAACAGACCCGCCACGGCAGCAAGGCGCCACCCAGTCGGTCCGGCAGAATATCCCTTTCACCTGGAATTACAACAGCAATAACAAAGAGCCGCCATCGGCGGCTCTTTGCTGTATTTGATATTGTGTGGGAGATTAGAACATGATGTCCATCGGAAGACGCTGTGCATCCTGCTCTTCGGTGGTGAATCCGAATCTCTCGGTGTTGATCTGGTTGATGCAATCCCACATGCTCTTGTAGACACCAGGGAATACGGAACCAGGGCCGCCCTGTGCGATGCAGGGGATGAAGTACTTCATGCCGCACTCATCGACCGTCTGGCGAACGACCTTCTGAGTGTTCTCCTCCGTCCAGCCTTCATAGTCAACCAGAGCATTCTGGATGCCGCCCATGAAGGAGATCTTGCCGCCGTACTTCTTGATCAGCTCAGGTACGTTGTTGGTGGAGAAGGTTCCCTGCCATACGTCGATGCCCATCTCGATCATATCCGGAACGAGCGTTGCGGCATAGCTGTCGGAGTGATGGATGACGTACTTTACTCCGTGATCATGATAATATCCATAGACCTGCTTGTACGGCTCAAGGAAATACTCCTCGAACATCTCAGGGCTCATGAAGGTGCTCTTCTGGCTGCCCCAGTCATCGTGATGGAAGACGGCGTCAGGATGCAGATTCGAGCAGATTCCCTCAGCGAGTTCCAGCTCCCATTCGGTCAGATACTTGATCAGGTCATGCATCTCATCCTCATCCTCATACAGAGCGATCAGAACGTTCTCGATGCCGGCCATGTGATGGCACTGCTCGAAGATGCCAGGGGCAACGAAGGTAGCCTTGAAGGCTTTGGTTCCGTCGACTGCATTATACTGATCCTTGAAGATGCCCCACTCTTCGTCAGTGAATTTCAGCGAAGGAGCGTGAACATAATCTTTCCAGTGCTCAATGTCCTTGATGACGATGTGCTCCGGATCCTGTACCGGGAAAGCGCCAGGCGTGTTCTCCGGGAAGCTGTTATAGACGCCCCATGCATTCTTGACGAGCTTATCGCCCTTCTTGCACATCGGCGAATGCAGCATGAAGGGATGGAAGAGGAGCTTTACGGCTTCGTACTGATTGACGAAACGATCCGGATGGCCGCCCTTGATGCACTCGATCATATTCTCTTTTGCTGTTAACATGTGAGATACCTCCTGATTCTCTGAAGAACCGATGCCGGAATCCGTCCGGATTCGATCCTCATTGAAATAAACAAATCGGCGTCTGCCTGCATTCTCGCAGATGTTACAAGTAATCCGCGTAAGCCGGCATCCACACTGACTTTCCGATGAAACTGCGGATGTCCGCATTCACACTGATTCTATGATAATTCTGATAAAATCGTTCTCAATATAGAAAATGCACAAGGAATGCGGCGGATCGGCGGAGCACATTTGTGCATTTTCTGTCATGCGGCGGCTTCATGGTTGGAGTGATGTTCGGAGCATAAAGGCTTGCTGCATGAAAATACAGATAGACGGGTTTGTATAAACGGATACATCTGAAAAAATCTGTCAATTGTGGCGGCGGATCCGGTCATGTATTCTGTCAGAGAAGGTGTGGCGCCTGCGGCCATCTGGACGGCCGGGCGCTGCGTCAGATCAGGGAAAGAGGGATTCCACTATGAAGATTGTGTTCATCACTCCCACGTCAGCCCTCCGCCGGTTCCTAGGCTACCGCGCTGCTGGGAAGATATACGGCCACTCGAATTCCATCACGGGGCCGCTGATTCTGGGAGGTATACTGAAGCGCGCCGGGCACGAGGTCGAGGTATACGAGGAGCTGAACGGAGCTGTCAATATCGAGAGCATGCTGGATGACACGGATGTGTTCTGTTTTTATACCATGACTTCCACTGTCATGCGGGCCTATGAGCGCGGAGATCTGGTGCATCGCCGGAGCCATGCCCGTGTTCTGATGGGCGGCTTCCACGTCTCGGATATGCCCGAAGAGGCATTGGCGCATGCGGATCAGGTTATCACCGGAGAAGGTGAGTCCGTGATCCTGGACGTTGTGGAGGGTAGAATCACGGACCGTATCGTTCACGGAGAAGTCATCTGCGACCTCGATTCCATGCCATTTCCGGATTACTCGCTGCTGAAGACGCCGTGCGACTGTGCGAATGTGCTCACAACGAGAGGGTGTCCCTACCGCTGTACGTTCTGCACAACATCGAGGATGTTTGCTCCGTACCGCCAGCGGTCGGTGGATAATGTCATCCAGGAGCTTCGGATGTACAAGAAGATGGGCTTCCGGTACATGAACTTTGAGGATGACAACTTCACCGCGGATAAGGAGAGGGCCAAGGAGATCTGCCGCCGGATGATTCAGGAGAATCTGATCTTCAAGGAGACTTTCTTCTTCGGGCGCACGGACATGGCGCAGGATGAGGAATTGCTGCAGCTGCTGCACGATGCTCACCTCACACGCGCGCTGATCGGGATCGAGTCGCTGAATCAGAAGGCGCTCAACCGGATACACAAGGGACAGAACATCCAGAATATCCAGGATGCCGCGGAGGCCTGCCGAAAGCATGGAATCCGCCTGATTGCCAGCATCGTCCTCGGCATCGACGATGACTACCGGGAGGACATCCGGCGGAGCGTTGAATTCGCTAAATCGGTCGATGCATATCAGTTGCAGTGCGCCATTCTGACGCCGTACCCGGGAACTCCGGTCTATCAGCAGTACAAGGAAGAAGGCCGGATTATCGTGGATGACTGGGAGCAGTATGATATGATGAACGTGACCTTCCAGCCGAGACACATGTCACCCTGGCAGATGCAGGAGGAATTCTACCACGCGGTGGAATACTTCTACGATTTCAAATCCGCATTCCGGATCGGGCGGATCTTCGGCCTGGAGTACGGCGTGCGCCGCTTCGGCCTGGCGGTTGTGTCCCGACTTGGCGCGATGGGCGCAAGAATCTGCGCGGATCACGCGCCGACAACCATTTACTATAAGCTGAAGCACTATGGGAACGAGCATAAGTGCGCGGGAAAGTATAAGGAGGCATGGACATGAAGAAGATGCTGCACAAGCTGGGAACAATGGCGCGGCGGGCGCTGCTCTTTCTGACGGCGGTGACCGTTGTTGTGGCGCTGCTGGAGATGTATGAGAAGGACAAGTCAGACCGGGAGACTGCGTTCCATGAAGCATCGAAAGAAGATACTGTGGCAGAATAGGTCGATGAACCGGCTGTCAGATGCGGCATTCTTCTGAGCAATGTCAGCGGAATGCCGGGAAATTCATACATTCCACGTCATGTGTAAATTGCCGAAAATTTCCGGAAACAGTATACTGGAATCATACATTAGAGAAAATGCATGTACATCCGATGTGGATGACAGAATCAGTGATGCAGCTGCGGAATTCGTCCGCTGATAATGATGAGGAGGAAATGTTATGGCTTCTATTGCACATGCCGCGGAGCGCAAGGCATTTGAGCTCGTCCTGAGAAATGTCCTGAAAAAGAAGAAGGGCAGTGACCGGGACGAGGGTTATGTTGATGTAATCAACGCCATCGAAAAGCTGCAGGGCGATACCTGGCCGCCGGAAGCATATGAGCGGCTTCGCAAGGGCTTCTCCCAGGGCGGGAAATGGGCGCAGTTCTTCGATAATCTGATTGCCAATACGGATACCGATTTCCTGACGGGTCTGTTTATGTCCTTCGGATTCGAGGGAGGCTTCACCGGCTACCGTCAGACGCAGAAAACCAGTAAGAAGGAAGGCATCCGCATTCCGTGGGTGATCCTGTTCGACCCGACCAGTGCCTGCAACCTGCACTGTACCGGATGCTGGGCAGCAGAGTACAAGCACCGCCTGAATCTGACGTACGAGGATATGGACAGCCTGGTTACGCAGGGCAAGGAACTCGGTGTGCATTTCTATGTCATGACCGGTGGCGAGCCGATGGTGCGCAAGGATGATATCATCCGCCTGGCAGAGAAGCACTATGACTGCGGATTTATGCTCTTCACCAACGGCACTCTCGTGGATCAGAAATTCTGCGACGACATGCGCCGCTGCAAGAACATCGTGCTCTCCATGAGCATCGAGGGATTCTCTGAGGCGACCGACAGCCGCCGCGGCAAGGGCGTATTCGACAAGGTCATGAAGACGATGGATCTGCTCCATGACAATGGACTGGTTTACGGGACTTCCATCTGCTACACCAGAAATAACATCGATTCCGTTACCAGTGACGAGTTCCTGGATTTCCTGATCAGCAAGGGAGTTACGTTCTCCTGGTATTTCCACTATATGCCGGTCGGCAATGACGCGGCGCTCGAGCTGCTGCCGACCCCGGAGCAGCGGGAATACATGTACCACCGGATTCGTGAAATCCGCAGCTACGAAGGCGGCAAGCCGATCTTCACCATCGACTTCCAGAATGATGGTGAGTTCGTCGGCGGATGCATTGCCGGAGGTAAGAACTACTGCCATATCAATCCGAACGGCGATGTTGAGCCCTGCGTATTCATCCATTACTCCAGCGCGAATATCCACGACAAATCCCTGCTGGAGTGCCTGAAGCAGCCGTTGTTCCAGGTTTATCAGCAGAACCAGCCGTTCAACAAGAACCTGCTGCAGCCGTGCCCGATGCTGGAGAATCCGGATCTGCTGAGGAAGATGGTCGAGCAGACGGGAGCGAAGAGCACTGATATGATGAGCCCTGAGTCCTGCGAACATCTCTGCGGAAAGTGCGACAAGTACGCGGCAGAGTGGGAGGATACCGCGGACAAGCTGTGGAGCTCCAACCATCCGGGATTTGTTCAGGATCAGAAGAACTACCGGGCGGAATAAGCGGAGTACGCAGAATAAGCAGAATACGCGGAGTACGCAGAATAAGTAGAATACGCGGAATACTCGGAATACATAGAATACGCGGAATTCGTAAAATACGCGGCGTACGTAGAATACGCAAAGACCACAGAATGCGTCTGATCTGCAGGCAGATGTTGAATCTGCGAGAATACGGAATCAGGCAACTGTGAAGCAAACGAAAAAGAAGAACCAGGAGCTCCAATTGAGGGGCTCAGGGTTCTTCTTTTTTGTCCTGCCGAAGCGAACGGCCTGCCTCGTCTGCCTTATATCTGGCTGCCCTTTCCGTGACTTTCCCAGTCCGGGTTGGCTCTTCCGCCCGCCGAAGCGAATGGTTTGCCTTATACCGGGCTGTCCTTTCCGTTGTTTTTCCAGTCCGGGCTGGCACTTACGCCCACTGAAGCGAACGGCCTGCTTTATACCGGGCTGTCCTTGCAGTTGCTTCTCCAGAAACGGCCGGTTCTGCTGCCTGCCGGTGTGAACAGTCTGCTGTGGGTGAGATCGGAGAGAAGCTGGTGAGACGATTCGCGGATTTTCTCCGGATCGGTCTGTGGCCCATCTCCCAGATGAATAAAGCCGAAGATCCCCAGAACGAGAAAACTGGCGAGCTTTCCCGTCGGGTAGTTCGGCTGCAGCCGGTCAGAATACCGCTCGATCAGATCCTGCGTACAGCGCTTCAGTACATGATAATAGGGAGCCACAAGAATGGTGTTCTGCTCCAGATTGACGTTGGAGAATACGTTCTGATTCTTGTCGTAATTGGCAAAGACGCAGTCGAGCAGATTGCTGTAGCCTTTCTCCGGATCATCCTTCTCGTTGCTCTGCTGCCGGCTGCCGAACTGCTGTCTCAGTTCAGCCTCCATTTTGCGGAACATCTCCTCGAGTAGAGCATATTTGTCACTGTAATAATTATAGAAGGTAATACGGCTGATTCCGGCCCGTTCACAGAGATCCTTGACCGTGATCTTCTCGAAGGGCATCTCGGACAGCATCTCCTGCATGGTGCGGATCAGACTGCTTTTCGTGCGAATGATTCTCCGGTCCAATGAATTCTTCATGAATGCTCACCTCCCGTGACAGTTCTGTAGGCATCAGTACACTTGATCTATTCTAATTTTATATTAAATGATCAAGTGGCAAATTGCGCTGTACGAAATTTCGAAAATGTATGAAATGAGAAGCGGTGTGCTCTCCGTGCCTGCCGGTGAAAACGAGGATCGTTGCTCTCGGACCTTCCTCAATTGGCGTATTCTCTACACTCGCCGGTGATAGCAGGAAATGCTGTCTTCGAGGCGTGGTAGATTCTCTGTGGCTGCTGGCGGAAAAAATTCCGGGCCAGGGGGTAAGAATCAGAAAATCGTTTTCGGATTTGCAATCTATATATCTTCATATAAAAGTCAGATCGAATTATAGCGAGTTTATGCATAAGGTCATATTGTGCTGAATTCTAAGAGTACGATAAAGGTCAAAGCGTGATATTGGTCAGGTCGCGCTAAAGCTCAGAGCGTGATAAAGGTCAGGTCGCGCGAAGGATCAGATTGCGATGATGTTCGGATCATGCTGAAACTCCGGTCATGACAAAGGTCAGATTGCGATAAATTTCAGATCGGGATAAAGGGCAGATCGTGGCCAAACTCAGGTCCTGGTAAAAGTCAGGCCACGATTTTTCAGTCAAAAGGCAGCTGGGGAGGGTATTTTGATGTCTGAAAAATGAGTAAAAAACGTAACAAAGATTCATACTAACGGGAATAAGCGTCAAATTCGGCTGGTTGACAGAGCCCTCGAGGAGGTGTTAAGCTAAAACAGTATCATTTTCCATGGAGGAATAAACGCAGTCCGGAGGGAACGGACTGCCGAACATACGGATCGGATCAGCCGATTCAGAATTCGGAAGGGAGAAGCGATTGTCCAGCAGAAATTCCGCGCGGCCGCTGGTTCTGGCATTGTCGATTGCTATCGCAATGTCGGGGCCTGGCGCTGCCTTTGCTTCAGAATCAGACCTTGCCGGAGCATCCGCCTCGGTACAGGCAAAGGCAGAGACCGCAGAGAAAAAGGAAAATTCAGGGTCTGAAGAGACCACTAAAGAAGCAAAATCCGTCAGGAAGACGGAAGAAAAGTCGGAGACGAAGACCAGCAGTAAGTCGGAAACGAAGACGGAGAGCAAGTCCGAGACGAAATCTTCTTCCCAGGATACGAAGGAAACCACCGGGAAATCCTCGCCGAGTGAAACCAGCAAGGAGAGCAAGGCGGAGGAAACCTCGGCGAAGGATCCGACCAAATCGGAAGAAGAAAGCACGGAGAGCAGCAAAGAGACGAAGGCGGAATCCGTGCCGGAGAGCAGTGAAGAATCTTCGACGGAGGAGACCTCCACCGCGGAAGAGACGACAAAGGAAGAGACAAAGGACACGACAGAGGAATCCACGAAGGAAACTACTGCCGCAAAAGAACGGATCTATACCTATTATGATGATGGTCCGATCACTGCGACGATTCCGAAAGAATACCGCTTCACGAAGATCAGCGGCAAGCCGGTTATTCTGGCGAGCGGCACGAAGGTCTACACGAAGAAGTCCGAAGATGCCGACGTTGTGGCACAGGCCGACGGGAGGACCGCAGCTTACATCATTAAAGATGGAGATCCGTGGGTCTATATTGAGAGCGGATACGTCCGCGGATTTGTGCAGGCCAGCACCTTGAGTGAGGGTGAAGAAGCAAAGACATACGTCCAGCAGTATCAGGCCTGGCTGAAGGAACAGCTGAAGGCCGCCGGTATGGATCCGGATGTTACGATATCTTCCGC
>CADBOY010000203.1 GCA_902796405.1 uncultured Lachnospiraceae bacterium
ACAGCGAGAATGTTCATCGAATACTCAATACCATCACGGATATTCGCGTATCCGATATACATGGCGCTGCCCCACCAGTTCCGGAACTGCTTTCCCGTCGTCGGCTCGGTGTACGGCTCATCGTAGTAGACACTGGCCAGAGTCTGTCCGCAGGCATCAATCGCCGGAGCGAAGGATGTCAGTACCTTGAAGGTAGAACCGGGAGAGCGCCTCGTGCTCGTCGCGCGGTTCAGCGAAAGACTGGTATACTTTGTCCCGCGCCCGCCGGTGATCGCCTTGACCTCACCGGTTGCCTGATCCATCAGGACAACCGAAGCCTGCGGCTGCATCACCGTGTTGTAGCTCTCTTGGATGATGCTGTCTCCGTCCTGCAGAATCTTGTTCTTGAACTTCTTTACTGCATTCTTTGCCTTTTTCTCACTGGAGAAATCCAGTGAGGCAAGCCCCAGCGTCTTCCTGACGTCAGACTCATTGTAGTAGACGGCTTTCCCGCCGTGATTGACGGCCAGGGAGTAGGTGAAGGAATATTTGTTCTCAATTGACTCGTAATTGGACGGATCAGAGACCTCTTTGTCAACGATCTTCTGCAGGGAGGAATCCTGCGTTGTGTAGATCTTCAGCCCGCCGGAATAGATCAGATCGAACGCCTCATCCTCCGTATAACCGCATTTGCTGACCAGATCGCGCTCTACCTCGGTGATCAGACGGTCGACGAAGTAGGAATACGGAGAGTCATCCTGGTCCTGATATTCCTGATTGACCTTTTTGATCCGTTCATAGACATCGCCGGAATCGGCGATCGCCTCACTGTATTCGTCGGAGGTAATATACCCCTGCTCGAGCATGTACTCCAGGATGGTCGCACGCCGTTTCGCGTTGTCCTCCGGATGGGTAATCGGATTGTATCCCGCCGGATTCTGCGTGATACCAGCGATGACTGCACACTCGGACAGAGTGAGTTCGCTGACGTCCTTGTTGAAGTAGCGTTTTGCTGCCGTCTGCACGCCCAGGCAGTTGGAGCCGAGATTGATCGTGTTGAGGTAGTCGGTGAGGATCTCCTCCTTACTCATCTTCTTCTCAAGCTCAATGGCCAGATACTGTTCCTCGATCTTGCGGACAATCATCGCGCCGAGTGTGGATTCCTGGCCGCCGCCCAGCACATTGTTCTTGATCAGCTGCTGCGTGATCGTGCTGGCGCCCTGTGTGCTCCGGAATCCGCTCCCGATTCCAATCAGAGTGGCGCGGAAAATGCCCCGGATATCGACGCCTTCATGGTCCCAGAACCGGGAATCCTCGATGGCAACGAAGGCATCCTTCAGGTTATCCGGAATCCGGTCATAGGTAACCGGGTCCCGGTTTGAGCCGGATTTGACGAGGGTCTGGATGATATTGCCGCCGCTGTCGTAGATCTGAGTCCGGATTCCCTGCGGAGAGACGTCGATCGTATTCACATCCGGCGCTCCGGCAATAACCCCCTGCACGGCGCCGTAGAAAACAGCGCAGGCCGTGATGATGGCGAGAACCAGCGCAAAGAAAATGACGCGGAGACTGGCGGTGACCGTTTTGTTTCTCATCCGCTCCCCGCTGCTCTGCAGGCTGTGCAGTCTTTTTCTTACGCTGTTCTTTCTGAAATCCATAAGCTCCTCCCTGGTACCTCCGGCCGGAATCCGGCCTTTGGTTTTCTCCGCTTCAGGCGGCATTCACGAATGTGTTCAGGGCATACGATTCTTAAATTATACCAGAGAAATTTATTAAAATAAAGCACATTCCTTCACCGCGTTACTGCGCAGAACTCCAGCCGAAATCACAGAGATGCTTACGGCATTCGTCCGAAGCGCGGCGCATTCCCCAGTGCATGTCCGCCGCCCGCGTGGAAAAAGGATGCGGATGTTCAGCGCTGCGAATATCTCAACTCAGGTCAGCATCCCGCACGGAAAAGGGCATCGGCAATTGTTCCCGCGTTGAAGTCCATCCGGATCATCCCGCGCGGAAAAGGACAGCATATGTTCAGCCTGCGCCAACTTCTGTCAGCTCCCGGTATGTCTTCCGCTCGCAGATCTGGTACATGGTGATGCAGTATACCGCAGCGGCTGCCCAGGCAGCCTGATCAGTCCAGGTGATCGCACCAAAGCCGAAGACCGGGGCAAATGTCAGCGCGACAGCGGAGCGGGCGGCAAGCTCCATCATACCCGCAAACAAGGCGCGGCCGGCATATCCCATCCCCTGCAGTGCCATCCGCTGGACAATCAGCAGACCGAGAATCCAGAACAGATACCCCATCCTTCTCATATAGAGGGCAGCCAGGGCAAGTTCTTCCGCGCTGTCGGCGCTCAGGAAAAGCCGGCCGAGGCCATTTCCGCAGAGAATCAGCACACCTCCGGCGAGAATGCCGTAGAGTATACCGACTGTTGTTCCCTTGCGCACTCCCTCCCGGATCCGGTCCGGCTTGCTTGCTCCATAGTTCTGTGAGACGAAGGTAGAGACCGCGGAAGCAAGTGCGTCAAAGGGGCAGAGCATGAATTGTTTGATCCGCGTCGCCGCCGTGAAGGCGGAGACGTATTTCGTTCCCAGTGAATTGTTCGAGCCCTGCATGATCATGGAACCGATCGCCACGATCGACCACTGAAGCCCCATGGGGAATGCCATGCCAAGAAGAATGCCCACATCCTTCCGGCGCACGCTGCAGTCTTCCGGCGGGATGTGAAGGAGAGGGAAGCGGCGCAGGATCGCCAGCAGGCACAGGAATCCCGACACCGCCTGGGAAAGTACCGTTGCCGCAGCAGCTCCCGCGACTCCCCAGTGGAAGGCCAGGATAAACAGGAAATCCAGACCGATATTCATCACCGAGGCGACGGCCAGAAACAGAAACGGGGTCCGAGAATCGCCGATGGCCCGGATCACTCCCGCCAGATAATTGTACATGATCATGAACGGAATCTCGAGGAAGATGATGAACAGATAGCGGACCGCATCCTGGAATATCTCCTCTGGCACCTGCAGCGCCCGGAGAATAGCGGCACAGCCGGCCGTGGTGATGAAGGTCATGACCAGTGCACACACTGCGGCGAGAATGCCTCCCGTATATTCATACCGCCGCAGACAGTGCTGATCTCCGGCCCCGAAACGCTGACCGATCGGAATGGTCAGGCCCAGGCAGAACCCCTGGCAGAAACCGAGAACCAGAAACTGCACGCTGCTCGAAGAGCCCACGGCGGCAAGCGCATTCGCCCCCAGCGTCTGTCCGACAATCGCCGTATCCACGAGGTTATAGGTCTGCTGGAACAGATTGCCCAGCAGCAGCGGCACTGTGAAGGACAGAATCAGCCTGAGCGGATTCCCCTCGGTCATATTCTTCTCATAGACTCGCGCCAAGATGCTCTCCTTCCTTTATCTCAAACAATCGGAATCTTCCGGATCCCGGCCTACCTTCCTGCTGATATCCGAATCGGGCCGGGACTCTCCGGATTACAGCCGGCCTTCCTGTTTGCAGCCGAACCGGCCGAGGTTTTCCGAATTACGGCCGGCCTTCCTGTCCGTATTCGAATCGGACCGGGATTCCCCATATTACGACCGGACTTTATATCTGAACCCGAATCAGGCCAGAACTTTTTCTGCACGCAGAAGGCGGAGAGATCTTTGCTCTCCCCGCCCTGTTTTCTTTCCGGCCCAGCAGCGGGTAAACGCTGCCATGGCTGTTTATAATCTCACATGCTCCTGTATGCTTGCCTTCCCTGCCAGGACGTTCCGGTAATCTTCCAGATTCCGGCGCAGCAGATTCGGCGTATCCAGCTCATACGGACAGCGCGATGCACATTTCCGGCAGTCCACGCAGTCCTCGATCTTCTCCATCTCCTGCTGCCAATGCGGCGACAGCCATCCGGAAGACGGAGCGCGGCGGATCATCAGCGAGATCCTCGCGCACTGGTTGATCTGAATGCCGACGGTGCACGGCATGCAGTACCCGCAACCCCTGCAGAAATCACCGGAAAGCTCTGTCTTCTCCTTCTCGATGAAGGTGCGGATCTCCTCGTCCATCTCCGGCGCGCTGTCCATGAAGGCCAGCCACTCTTCCAGCTCATTCATGCGCTGAATGCCCCAGATCGGCATCACATTGTCATATTGCTGCATATACGCCATCGCCGCTCGGGAATTCGTGATCAGGCCGCCGGCCAGCCCCTTCATTGCGACAAATCCCACGCCGTTCTCCCGGCAGGTTTTCACCAGCTTTATCTCCCTGTCTCCCGCAAGATAGCTGAACGGGAACTGCAGCGTCTCATAAAGACCGGATGAGGCAATCTCCTCTGCGATACCGATCTTGTGCGCTGTCCCTCCTATGTGGCGGATCAGTCCCCGGTTCTTCGCTTCCTGCATAGCTTCATACATCCCGGTTCCGTCACCGGGGCGATAACACTGCTCCATCTGGTGGAACTGATAGACATCGATATAGTCCGTTTTCAGGTTCTTCAGGGAAGTTGACAAATCTGACCAGAACGCCTCCGGCGTCTTCGCCGCGGTCTTCGTCGCCAGGAAGATCTGCTCTCTCGACGGACGCTCGCAGCCGTCTTCGGCCTCGCTCTTCCCGAATGCAGCGCCGAGCTTTTCCTCGGAATCCGAATAGGCACGTGCTGTATCGAAGTAGCGCATTCCTCCTTCATAGGCGCGGCGCAGGATCTTCACGGCTTCTTCTTTCGATACGCGCTGTACCGGAAGTGCACCGAATCCATTCTGCGGTGCCCGGATCCCGGTTTTTCCCAGTGTGATCTCTCTCATCTGAGTCAAGTCCTCCTTCATGCATTCTACCCGGCAGATTTTCAGACTGCCGGTGCTTTTTTCTCCAGTTTTTCGTGCATCACGATCATCAGAATCAGCAGGACCAGCAGATAGATGGGCAGCAGTCCCGCACTGATATGTCCCGCAATGAGGCCGAACAGCGGCGGCATCAGGCAGGTTCCGACATAAGCGCTCGCCATCTGCACACCGATCACCGACTGGGAGCGGCCTGCTCCGAAATGAGCCGGTGTGGAGTGAATGATGCTCGGGTAGATCGGCGCGCAGCCGAATCCGACCAGCATCAGGCCGGCAAATGTCAGCAAATTCGGCCCGGGTATCAGCATCACGGCGATGCCCAGTCCGATAAGCAGCTGGCCGAGACGGATCATCTGGGGGTCATTCAGCTTCATCGTGACAAAGCCCGAGATGCCGCGCCCCACGGTGATTCCAATATAAAACATACCGGCAAATCCCGCGGCTGTCTCCGCCGTCATCCCTCGGGTCAGATGCAGATAGCTGCTCGCCCACAGAATCGTAGTCTGCTCCAGTGCACAGTAGCAGAAGAAACAG
>CADBOY010000204.1 GCA_902796405.1 uncultured Lachnospiraceae bacterium
CGGCCGTGTGGTGGCTGCTGGGACTCCGGAAGAGATCTGTGCCTGTCCGGAAAGCCGGACGGGGCAGTTCATCCGCCTGAAACAGGCAGAACATGACGGATGATCGGTTGCCTGCCGTGGGAATCACGGGTGATCGGATTCCCGCAGTGAAACGGACAGTTTTCCGCTTTCCTCTCGGGAAGTATTATGCCAGTAAGTTACCGCTTTTCTTTCCCAAAGTATTATGCCAGCAAGTTTCCGCTTTCCACACTCAAAGCTTTATGCTAGCATGAAATTAACGATTTTGTCTGATTTTTCGATGTAGAGGAATGGAGGATGTGAAAATGAATCATGCAGATGAAAAACGGCCGGCTCCCGATGTCGGAATATGCCGCCGCAGCCAAAGAACTCGGCACATTGAACTGGGTCGGCATGGAAAGCAATGAGACCTTTGAGCAGATTGCCAGCGAAGGTGCGGATACGGTCCGGATCATCAAGCCCTTTGCGGATCATGACCGCATTTTCTCCGAGATGGAATTTGCCGGGAAATGCCATGCCGTTGCCGTCGGAATCGATATCGACCATGTCGCCGGTCAGGACGGCAATTACGATGTGGTTGACGGGATTCCGATGGGACCGGTGCGCTTTACCAATCTCTGTGAATATGTCAAGGCTGCCGGACGGCCGTTTGTCGTGAAGGGTGTGCTGTCCGTGTCCGATGCCATCAAGGCTAAGGAAGCCGGAGCCGCCGCCGTATTTGTCTCGCACCATCATGGCCGGGTGCCCTTTGGAATCCCGCCGGTTTCCTGCCTGAAACAGATCAAAGAAGCGCTGGCCGGAAGCGAGGTAGCCATATTCTGTGACTGTTCCATCGCCAGCGGATACGACGCATACAAGACACTGGCACTGGGCGCGGATGCCGTATCGGTCGGACGCGGAATCTTAACGCCCCTTCTGAAAGAAGGCCAGGAAGGCGTGGTGAAAAAAGTCAATGAGATGAACCGCCAGCTTTCTGAGATGTGCATCTATACCGGCGTTGGCAGCATGCAGTCCTTCGAGCCGTCTGTGCTGCATCTGGCCGCCGGGGCATCAATCTGAGAGGACAGGATGCCCGGCTGCCGCACATGTCGAATTCGGAAATGAGACAGAAAACCACTATGTTATGCAGAATTCTGTTTGACTTTACGGGGAGGCGTAAAGATGAGTAAGGTACTATTAATCAATGGGAGTCCCCACGAGCACGGCTGCACCTACACGGCGCTGAAGGAAATTGCCGACACCCTCTCTAAGAATGAGGTGGAACCTGTGATCCTGTATCTGGGCAAAAAGCCGATCGCGGGGTGCATTGCCTGCGGCAAATGCGAGGCGACCGGCCGCTGCGTATTCCAGGATCAGGTCAACGAAGTGCTGGATCAGCTGGATGATTATGACGGAATTATCGTCGGGTCACCGGTTTATTATGCCGGTCCTGCCGGCCAGCTCTGTGCGTTCCTTGACCGCCTGTTCTACTGCGGCGGCGACCGCATGGCCGGGAAGCTGGCCGCATCCGTCGTTTCCTGCCGCCGCGGCGGCGCAAGCGCCGCTTTTGACCGGCTGAACAAATACTTCGGGATCTCCAATATGCACATCGTCGGATCGCAGTACTGGAACCAGGTACATGGCCTTGTGCCCGAAGACGTTCAGAAGGACGAAGAAGGCCTGCAGACCATGCGGACACTGGCGCAGAACATGGCGTGGATGCTGAAGAACATCGAGGCAGGGAAGAAGCAGAACGTCCCCTTCCCGCAGTACGAGGACATCATCAGCACTCATTTCATCCGGTGACAGGATCATAAATGCGGCGAGGTGCGGACGGCGGGAGTGATTCCGTCGCCAGAACACGCGGCGCATTCCCAGCAGTGTTCGCGCATGTCACGACACGGAATTTAAAGGGATTCCGTCGCCAGGGCATGCGGCGCATTCCCCTGCGAATCATGTAAGATATTTCAGAAAGGTGCAGATACATTGAAGATCAGCGTCATGCGGGAATTTGTCACTCTCGCGCGAAATGAAAATTTTACCCGAACCGCAGAGGAACTCTACATCGCTCAGTCCGCACTCTCCCGGCACATGAACGCACTCGAGGAAGAACTCGGCGTCCGCCTGATGGAGAGGAGCCACAATTCCTTCCATCTTACGGCCGCCGGGGAGATCACACGCGATCATTTTACCCGAATTCTGAACGAGTACGACCGGCTGCTGGACCGCATCGCCGAACCAGACATGGAAGGAGGAGAACTGCGCGTCGGATTCCTGTATTATGACCGGGATCTGTATGTCGCTAAAATCCGCAGTGAATTTCACAGCCAGTTTCCGAATATCCGGCTGCGGATGGATTCCTGTCAGCCCTATACGCTGGAAGACGATCTGCTGAACGGGAAGACCGACGCCGCTCTCATCTACGACGCGGCAGACTCCGGGCGCGACGATATCGCGACATTTCCCTTCCTGAAAATCCCGCTTGCCCTGATCTATCCACCGGACCACCGGTTTGCCTCTATGGACAGGATCACACTGGAGGATCTGAATGGCGAGGAATACCTGGCACCGGAAAAGCCGCTGAAAATCAACCATTTCGCCGATATGCTGAAGGAAATGACAGCCGATCATCATATTTCCTTCGCGGGCCAGGTCCCGGTCAGCAATTTCGATGAGGTCCCCTGGATCATGGCGGAAACCGGTGCCATCTATCTCTCGCCGATGGCGAACCCCGGCGCGTACGGGAACGAATCTTCGAATCTATCGAAGACGAGCCAGATGAAGGGCGAACCCCGGCGCGTACGGGAACGAAACAGAGTATCGCATTCTCGCGCCGGAAGAATATCAGTCTGACATCAGCGTAGTCTGGCGGAAAGAGAATTCCAACCCAGCCATCCGCCGGCTGCTCTCCGTCGTCCGCAGGTGTTTTCCCTGATTTCCTTTCCGCGGTGAAAACTGCGGGCCTCCCCCGCACGAACTCATCATCTCAAAACAGCATAACGAGTGCAGAATCCGCATTTCCTTTTTGTATGCCGGTGTTCTTATAATGAAGGCATCCGATCGATCTATCATCTACAAGGAGGAATCAATATCATGGAAGACGCGAAACCGCTCAACAAGGATCTGCACACAGCGGCAAATAATATTCTGGATGTAGAGCCGAGCTATCCGGACGTTCATTGTATCGGATCCATTTTCGGCAAACACATCACATGGGAAGCCGATGGATGGAAGGCAATTGGCGAGAGCTATTTCAAGGCAGCTTATATTCATGCCGGGCTTTCCGGCGCGGAGGAAACCTTCAAGGGGCCTGACGCGGAAAAGCTGCTCTCGGATTTCAGCATCAATGATGTCACGAAATGGACGATCGGGAAATGCAAGCACCTCGTGTCGCTGACGCCGGACGGCTATATCGCCAACCATGCGCTGTTCTGGAAAGCCGGTCCCGACGAATTCCACACGACCGCGGGCTGCTCCGTTCCGTATCTCGCCGGCATCCAGTCGGGGAAATATGACGTTCAGTACACGACGAAGCCGATCTTTATCTTCCAGCTTTCCGGGCCGCTTTCGCTGACCATCGTGGAGAAGGCCACGCAGGAGGACCTGCATTCCGTCAAATTCCTTCAGATTGTGCCGACCCATATTCCCGGGATCGACGCAGATCTTGAATTCGTCCGCATCGGTATGAGCGGCACCCTTTCCTACGAGGTTCACGGACCGGCATCGGCAGGCCCGGCGGTCTACGACAAGCTCTATCAGATCGGAAAACCGATGGGACTGAAGAGAATGGGCTGGAAGGACTACACCATCAATCACACGTTCGGCGGCAATCCGCAGATCACGGTTAATTTCGAATCCTCACTCTATGCCGACCCGGACTTCACCGCGAAGGCGCCGTTTGTCCCGAATTATACCGGAAGCATCGATCCGAAAGATCTGAAAGCCCGGTTCCGCACTCCGGTGGA
>CADBOY010000205.1 GCA_902796405.1 uncultured Lachnospiraceae bacterium
CAGTCATTTCTCCGCATCGTGCGCCCCGTCCGATGCTTGTCTCTGTCGTAAATATCCCAGTATTCCTGTTTTTCCATGTGAATCCTCGTGGCTGTGATATAATTTCCGGTTTTCCGTCCGCCGGTCAGATGACTGGTTCCCGCCTGCTGATCAGATGACTGGTTTCAGCCGGCGTAGCGGATGAAGTACTCCGACATGATGCTGTCTACGCTGGAGGCCAGGGCAGGATTTTTAGCCAGCGTCTTGCCGTTCACCCGCCGATAAGTCCAGAGATTGACCGCCAGGCCATTGGCCCGGCATCTCCGCAGGAAGGAAGCGGTCGCCAGATCACGTTCGATGCTGATCCCCTGATATCTGTGCTTCTTCATGTAACGGATCCACGCCGACGGCTTATAACTCCGGGCGGTCTTCGCCGTGTAGTTCGGCTGCAATACCGGTGTGATATGATATCTCTTCTCCGCGTACTGGCGGATCCGCTCCATGGTCCCCACCTGCTTCCCCACGAAGCGGACCTTGGCAAGAAGTCCTTTTCGGTACAGGAGAGCGCAGATCCGCCGGATGGAGCGGTCGGAATAATCCCCCGGCTTGATGTCGATGAATGGTACCATCCCGTATTTCTGGCAGATGGTGAGGAAGTTATACAGGTAGCAGATCTTCTCGTTATAGCTTGCTGCCTTCGTGCCGCCCCGGATCCGCAATGACTTGACCTCCTGCGGCATCATGTCCGACAGATTCCGGTTCACGCCGCACATCGCGCGCAGATTGTTGTCGTGACTGCAGACTAGAGCGTAGTCACCGGCTGCCGTCTTTCCGGTGATGCGCAGATCGCATTCCGCGCCCCAGAATCCGGCGCGCCCGGCGAGTTCGAAGGCCTTCGCGCTGTTGCGCGGCGCATTCTCAGAGAGACCGGCGTGAGCAACATATTTCAGATTGGTCACATAGATATAGAGGATCTTGTTCGCCTTCCTCTTCCCGGATGTGAACACCCGGATCCTCCCGATGCCGACAGAGTGAGCCGTGATCATGCCGCTGTCCGTGACGGTGGCCGTCTGCGGATTCAGCGCCGCAAAATGCACCTTTTTGCTCTGGCCGGAGGCGGAATACGCTTTCACCGGGATCTGCCGGCTGGCTCCCGGTGCCATGTAGACCTTCGTCATAAAATCCGTGAATGCCAGTCTGTCGCCGCCGGCAGCCTGCACGGTCCAGACGCTGGCTTCTTCCTGCAGATCGCCGGTACTTCCCAGAGCTCCTCCTGCGGGGAGAAGCACGGCGAAAAGCAGCGCCAGCAGCATCACTGCCAGACGGCGGCAATTCCGTATCTGACGGAATTTTACAAACTCTCTTTCCCTCATTCTTCTTTTCCTTTTTCTGACCTCGACATGGCAGCAGGCATTCGCCTGCTCTTACCATGCTGACCGGTTACTCGCGGCAGCATAGTACTTCATATCCCGTCTCTGTCTTCGATCATTTACTCACGGACGGATTTGCTGCCGCTGCCTGGATATTGCCTGCAGGCCGTCATATCCCGCCGGTCACTCCTTCTCCGGCTTCTTCCCGAAGAAGCTTCCCGTAAACAGCGCATGCAGCGTCTTCTCCAGCTCCTCGCTGCTCATCCGGGAATCCTGCTCTGTGCAGACCCGCGCTGCGCCGGAGAGGCCGCCTGCGACAAATTCTGCCGCGTAGGCGCGCTGCGCGCCGGACACTCTCGGCAGGAAGCAGCAGCATTCCATCAGGGACTGGTACAGACAGTCATGCATGCGGTAGAAGATGCCGTTGTCCGACAGCATCTTCAGAAACTCTCTTTTTTCCATAATATAGATGCTGTACTCATGACAGAGCTCCTCCAGCGTCATCTCGCCTCCCGCCGCGCAGGTGCTGCCCGGCGTGAATCCGTGGATCTGCCCCAGTTCATATACGACCAGGTTGTCCTTGGACTCAAAAAGGCTGTAAAAAGTCTGCCGGGATATTCCTGCCTCCCGGCAGACCGCGCTGACACTGATGGATTCGTAGGACTGCTTCCGGAGCAGGCGGAGAAAAGCATCCGCGATCTGCTGCTGCGAGGAGAGCGCCGTCTTATTCGATCCGCAGTACAAGATATATCCGCCTCCTCTTTTAACCGCCGCTCCTGCGTTCCATAGCGCCAGGATTCTCCCTCACCGGGAGCGGCGGGATTCCGCCGCTGCTGAGCTCGCTTTACGGCAAGGCGCAGGGCGATCATCTCCCGCCACGCTGCTGACGCAGCCGTCCACAATTTTTCAGAAACAGCCTTGACAAATGTCAAGGTCGATGATAATCTATGGTTAGCTTAATACAGTTGTCAAGGTTTCGTCAAGTGTATGAGCTGGCAGTTCGGCCCCCACGGGGCCATGTTTTTTACCAACGGTCTGGCACTCGATTCATGCGAGTGCTGACAGATCTGGCGGATCTGCGGCGGCAGCCTGCCGCTGCGATCGGAGCAGGTACGTGGATATACCCTCCGGCTGCAGAGCGGAAGATCTGATCCGGAACCCGCCGTGCCGTCCGGCGCGACGGACTCCCCCAGCCAGACCGGCTGAAAAAGGAGAACCCATTATGCTTGTAGTACCTCTGTATAACCATATTCTGCTTCCCGGAAGCGACATCTATTTTCAGGCACCGGAATTCCGCGAACTCGCTGGCCGGGACTTCCAGTCCGGTGAGAATATCGTCCTGCTGATGACCAGGGAGCCGCAGGAGCGCAGCCAGCTCACCGAAAGCAGCTTCTATCCGATCGGCGTCTCCGGAACGGTGGCCGAGATCAGCCCGCAGGGATATGTCCGCATCCACACAGGACACCGCGTCAATGTGGATGAAGCCTATGTCAACCCCGACCACACGATTGATCTGACGATCTCCCGCCGGCCCGATACCGAAGACATCTCGGAAGCGGAGCAGGGGGAGAAGCTCGCCGCTCTGAAGGAAGAGATGATCAAGGTGGCTGCCCGGTTTGAGGGCGGCGAATGGCTGCAGCACGTCATCTCGTCCATCCACTCACTGGGCACGCTGGCCTGCCTGGTCTCTCCGTGGCTGACGGTGCCAGCGCAGGAGCGTTATCAGCTTCTCGCTGAGGACAGCCAGGCGAAACGCGCCTCCGAGATTGAGCGCATTCTCTATGAATATCTCGAGGTCACGAAGGTGACCGGTGAAGCAAACGCTTCTCAGAAGAAGCAGTATCAGGATATGTACCGCGAGTCCGCGATCAAGAAGCAGATGGAATATCTGCAGAAGGAACTCGATGAGATGCACCCGGAGAACATCACGGATCTGCAGCATCTGGAGAAGAAGATCGCCGAGAGCGGCATGAACGACGAAGCACGCCGCGAGGCGGACAAGGTGCTGAACCGTCTGAAGCAGGACGGCCAGCAGAACGCGGAATCCGGCATGCTCTACGATTACCTGGACTTTCTGACGAGCCTGTCCTGGAAGAAAGAGGACATGAAGCACATCAACCTCGAGGAAGCGCGCAGGATTCTGGACGAGGACCATTACGGCCTGAAGAAGGTCAAGACGAGAATCATTCAGCAGCTTGCCGTCATGAACCTGCGGCATCAGCAGCAGGGGTCAATCCTGCTCTTCGTAGGAGCACCCGGCACCGGCAAGACGAGTATCGGGCGCAGCATTGCCCGGGCACTCGGACGGAAATACGTGCGCGTCAGTCTGGGCGGCGTGCGGGATGAGGCGGATATCCGCG
>CADBOY010000206.1 GCA_902796405.1 uncultured Lachnospiraceae bacterium
CTGTGTCTCGTTGATGACCTCCTGGATGCGCTTGATTTCATCATCCGTGAGATCCTTGACACGGGTGTCAGGGTTTACCTTGGCCTCGGCGAGGATACGGTTGGAGCTGGTTCTGCCAATACCATAGATATAGGTAAGGCCGATCTCGACGCGTTTTTCTCTGGGTAAGTCGACACCTGAAATACGAGCCATTGTGTATTATACCTCCATAGTTTATTAAAAATGACCCGCGATTATCCCTGACGCTGTTTGTGTTTCGGATTCTCGCAGATAATTCGGATGCTTCCCTTGCGTTTAATGACTTTGCATTTATCGCACATCGGTTTGACGGAAGATCTGACTTTCATTGTACTGTCTCCTTTCGCTGTTTCTCAAAAAAGCGCAACGGATATTATAGCACGTTCATACAAATCGTGCAAGGACATCATTTATCACGCCAGATGATCCTCCCCTTCGACAGGTCGTAGGGGGAGAGCTCCAGCGTCACCTTGTCACCCGGCAGAATGCGAATGTAATTCATCCGCAGTTTGCCGCTGATGTGAGCAAGTACCTGATGACCATTCTCCAGCTCCACCTGAAACATCGCATTCGGAAGTTTCTCAACGACGGTGCCTTCAATTTCTATGACATCAGCCTTGGACATGGAACCTTCTTTCTGATTTCCTGTGAATCCCCTCGGGATCCATCAATCACCTAACTTCTCCGTGATCTGGGCGAACACCTGCTCCATCGTGCGGGTGCCATCGATATCGATCTCCCGGCCCAGGCCCTTGTAGTAATCAATCAGGGGCTGCGTCTGGTCATGGTAGACAGTCAGACGCTTCTTCACGGTTTCTTCCCTGTCGTCATCCCGCTGGATCAGTGCAGCGCCGCAGCGATCACAGATTCCTTCCTTCTTCGGGGGGATATTGACAATATGATAACTTGCGCCGCAGCTGGGGCAGACACGCCGGCCGGCCATTCTCTCGATGATGGCGTCGTCAGGTACTTCGATGTTGACGGCAAAGTCAATCTCGCCGTCCTTACCGAGAGCCTCAGAGAGCTTCCTGGCCTGATTCATCGTGCGGGGGAACCCGTCAAGGATATATCCGGACTGACAGTCCTCCTTCGCGAGCCGGTCAAGAACAAGATCAACCGTGAGCTCATCCGGCACAAGAGCACCGGCATCCATATATGTCTTTGCCTTTTTGCCGAGCTCCGTCCCCATCTTCAGATTATACCGGAAAATATCTCCGGTGGAAATATGAGGAAGGCCGTAGTGGTCTGCAAGCAGCTTGGCCTGTGTACCTTTTCCTGCCCCCGGTGCTCCAAGCATAATGATCTTCATCTTCCTGACCTCCTCGCTGGTTGATTTCAGGAACAGACGGCTTCCGTAAGCCACGCTCACGTCGCCGTCTCATACATATCCCGGGGAATCCCGGCGTTCCGCTCAGCCGTCCAGGAATCCCTTGTAATTGCGGACAAGCATCATCGACTCGAGCTGCTGGAATGTCTCCATGATAACACCGACAACGATGATCAAAGAGTTTCCGAAGAAGCAGAGCGAGCTTCCTACTCCGAACACACCGGTGAGCACAATCGGAACAACAGCCACAATTGACAGTCCGACAGCACCGATGAAGATCAGGTAGTTCAGAATGCTCTCCAGATAATCGGAAGTCGGTTTACCAGGGCGGATGCCAGGAATGAATCCGCCCTGCTTCTTCATGTTATCCGCCACCTCAATCGGATTGAACGTGATCGAAGTGTAGAAATAGGCGAAGAACACGAGAAGAGCCAGGTAGATCAATAGACCGAAGCTGTAAATTGGCTCACTCGGGTTGCACCACTGGCTCTGGGTCAGCAGCTTGATGATGTGTCCCCAGATGGTAGTCGGCGCAGTGTAGTTGTAATTCATGAATCCGGCAATGATGGCCGGAAAACTCAGCAGCGAAGAAGCAAAGATCACCGGCATGACGCCTGCGGTATTCACTTTCAGCGGAATGAAGGTGGACTGGCCGCCGATCAGGCTGCGTCCCTGCATCTTCTTTGAGTACTGAACCGGAATGTGCCGTTCGCCATCCTGCAGATATACGACAAAGACGACCATGGCAACAATCAGCGCCAGAATAATAACCGCGCTCACCACTCCGAGGGCAATAGACTTCCCCTTGACGAATGTCGTATAGAGCGTCCGGAAATCCTGCGGCATGTCAGACAGAATGTTGACCAGAAGGATAATGGAGATTCCATTGCCCAGCCCACGATCCGTGATCTGCTCGCCAATCCACATCAGAGCGGCACTGCCGGCCGTCATGATGAAGGCTACGAAGACTACATTGTACCAGGTATAATGGATCAGGAACTGTGATCCAAAGCCAATTGCCATGGCAACCGA
>CADBOY010000207.1 GCA_902796405.1 uncultured Lachnospiraceae bacterium
AGTCGACATGAGTGACCGAGTCATTGATGCCGGCCTTATGAATCTCCTCTGCCGACATCTTCTCGTACCCCGGGAGCGCATTGCTGAAACCAAAGCCCAGCGCCACATGGCAGCTGGCATTCTCATCAAACAGCGTATTGTAGAACATCAGTCCGGACTGCGAGACCGGAGAGCTCGCCGGAACAAGCGCCAGTTCACCGATCCGCGATGCGCCTTCGTCCATGGACAGGATCTTCTCCAGTACATCTCCGCCCTCTCCGGCTTCCCAGGAAACCACGCGGCCATCATGAAACGTAAGGGAGAAGTCCTCGATCATCATCCCCTGATAGGAAAGAGGCTTGGACGCGACAAGTTTTCCCTCTGCTCTGCCGGCCCTCGGGCTCGTGAAGATCTCCTCCGTCGGCATATTCGGGTTATAGTACACACCGCTCTGGGTATATTCTCCACCGCCCATCCAGAGACCTCCGGGGATCAGCTCTGCCGTGAAGTCGGTTCCCAGACCGCTCGTATAATGAAGCCGGCTGAACTCATACTCATTCAGCTTCGCCGAGCGAATCAGAAAATCGGAATTGTGACGGTCCCATTCCCGGATCGGATCGTTGTCCGAAGTCACATACGTGCAGGCAAATATGGCCTCCCAGAGCTTCTCCATCGCCTCACACTCAGGCGAGTCGGGGAAGACCTTTCTCGCCCACTCCGGAGTGGGAATGGCGATGATGGTCCACTGATCCTTCATATCCCGCGCGTCGCGGTACGGTTTAATCACTTTCTTCCGGCGCACCAGCGCCTGCTGCATCTTATCCGGATTCACACCGGACAGACCGTCCGGGTCATCCCCTTCGATGTAGATGCGGGCCGGCAGAGTATCTGTCTTCCACTTTTCCTTCTCCAGCTCAAACGGAAGAACGGTGCCGAGAATCTCCGGAGACTCATGCAGGTAAGCCATCTTCTGAATCTTCTGATCCTGCCATTCCATCAACACCTGCGATGCTCCCGCCTGATAGCACTCTGCGGCCACCATCTCTGCGAATTCATAGTTCTGCACCGATGCATAGATCATCGCGCGCTGACCCAGCTGAAGGTTGACTCCCGTTCGCACAGCAAGCGACGCGTACTTCTTCATTCGATCTCTGTCCATACCAGCCTCCGGTCTCTGTGTGTTCTTACGTGTTCGCCGAAGCAGGGCACATTCTCCCTTTGCCCTGTCTCCGGAACATCTCCCGTGACGGAAGAAAGGGGAACTGTACTGCTCCCCTTTCTGACTGTCCGTGTCAACCCGTTTATCTTCTCAGGAAATCCGGGATATTGATGGTCTTTTCCTGCACCGTCGAGTTCACCTGACTGCGGCGGCTCGTAGAGGTGGTCGTCTTCGGAAGTGTGAAGGAAGGCGCCGGCTTCTCCTCGGCATGCTGCACTCTGGCTTCCGACTTCTCCGTCTTTGCTCCGGTGGAAGTGTAGGCAGGCGCCTCTACCTCACCGTTGTCCTCCAGCCCCGTCGCAATGACAGTGATGGAGCACTCATCCTGCGCGTTCTCATCGTAGCGGGCACCGAAGATAATGTTCGCGTTCTCTCCGGCAAGCTCCTGAACATAGCTTGCCGCTTCATTCGCCTCAATCAGGCCGATATCACCCGAGATATTAATGATGACATGCGTCGCACCGTCAATACTCGTCTCAAGCAGCGGGCTCTCGACGGCCTGCTTGACCGCCTCGAGTGCCTTGTCGTCTCCCTTCGCACGGCCGATTCCGATGTGGGCAATTCCCTTGCCGGTCATGACAGTCTGCACATCGGCGAAGTCGAGGTTGATCAGAGACGGCACATTAATCAGATCCGTGATGCCTTGAACCGCCTGCTGGAGCACCTCATCTGCCTTCTGCAGCGCTTCCGGCATCGTTGTCCGCCGGTCCACGATCTCAAGAAGGCGGTCATTCGGAATGACGATCAGAGTATCGACATTCTCCTTCAGATTCTCAATGCCCTTCACAGCATTGTTCATCCGCACCTTGCCCTCAAAGCGAAAAGGCTTGGTCACGACACCAACTGTCAGGATCCCCATATCCTTGGCAATGCGTGCGATCACCGGAGAAGCGCCCGTTCCGGTTCCGCCACCCATACCGCAGGTCACAAAGACCATATCCGCGCCCTTCATCGCCGCGGCAAGGTCTTCCTCGCTCTCCTCGGCGGCCTTCTGGCCAACCTCCGGCTGAGCGCCCGCGCCGAGTCCCTTCGTGAGCTTCTCACCGATCTGAATTGCGGTCGGAGCCTTGCAGAGCTGCAGGGCCTGACGATCGGAGTTCACACCCACGAATTCAACGCCCTCGACATCGCTCTCCACCATGCGGTTCACGGCATTGCCGCCAGCACCGCCAACACCGATGACGATGATCTTCGCAGCGCTCTCCTGCTCATCTATCTTTATCTCCAACACCTCTTATGTCCTCCTTTAGCCCTGAAGCGGTATTATTTTAGGAAAAGCGCGCTCACCGGCGCACTCGTATCTATTATTGTATTTTATTTCATTTAAATAATCAAGTGCCTGCATTTATGTTTTTCCCTGCCCCGCCTCCGGGAAAAGCAGACCGCCGGCAGTCAGATCGCGCACTGAAGTCATGTCCTTCTACTTGAAGACATAGGCAGGATTCGTGGAATGAGGATCGTACGTATCCAGATACAGAGTACCGGTTCTTCCGTACAGCTCCGGGAGAATATCCGTCATCGTCAGGAGTTTTTCCTCCATATTGTCTGACGTTCCGAGATAAACCGACACGTCCCCGAAACTCACCAGGACGTCCCCGTCTTCGCCGACATGGACGCTCTCGGTCATGTCCACGAGCCTGGTCTCCTTGTCATCCCAGTCCACCGTCGTATCGGTCAGATACTGACTGACGTTCAGGATGACATTCAGGATTCCTTTCCCGCTGACCGGCAGTTTCTCTCCCACCTGCGGATCCTTTACCGTAATTCCGGTGATTTTGGGGATATCTTCCGCTGCCTTCTTCGTAATCTCAACCACCATTCCGTCCCGGTCGAAGTAGCAGTTTTTCCCCGAAACGCTGACATACCCGATCATGTCCTTCTCGTAAACAATGATATCCGCCGACTGCAGACCCGTCAGAGTAACCGTCAGCCGGTCGACGAAGGGGATATCGGGAAGCCGGTGCGTCCAGTTCTTGATCACAAACACGAACGGGTTCCTGTCGATGCTGCTCGCAAAGAGAAGATTCTCCAGCTCTGAAGCCGTGTAATGAACATTGCCCTCCAAAGTCACCGAACGGATCCGCAGCGACGCACAGAACGCCGCAATGGCCAGGAGAACGGCCGCAAGACGAAGACGGAACCTTCTGCGGCGCTTCCTTCTCTGTTCTTTCCACTTCTCTGACTGGTTCATACTTCACCGCCTTACATCCAGCCGCAGCAATTCCGGCTGATCCCGCCTGCATCACAATTTCTCCAGCAGCGCGGCTGCTGGAGAGATTGTTGCGATCAGTCACTCTCTCCGCTCAGCGCAGCTGTCGGGCGATCATTTTCACGAACCGGTTGTTTTCATGAACGGTCACGCTCTCCGAACGGCGCGGACGCTGGCGCTCCGGCGCCGTCTGCCGTTCTTCCGGTTCACCGCCCCCGCGCGCACGCCCGACCGCGCAGATACAGAGAGAACCATCCCCATCTCAACCATCAGAAAGACCAGTGAAGTGCCGCCGTAACTGATGAATGGCAGCGACACGCCGGTATTCGGAATGAAATTCGTCACAACGGCGATGTTCAGAATCACCTGCAGCGAGATCTGCGCCATGACGCCGGTGACCAGAAGCAGCCCCTGGCGGTCCGGTGCATTGATCGCAATCATCACAAAGCGCCAGATCATGAACAGAAACAGGAGGATGACGCAGATCGCGCCGAACACACCGAGCTCCTCGCAGATAATGGCGAAGATCATATCGTTCTGCGCTTCCGGGACAAATCCCAGCTTCTGCACGCCGCCTCCGAGGCCCTTGCCGAACAGGCCGCCCGAGCCGATGGCATACAGGCCCTGCATGACCTGCCAGCCGCCTCTCTTGAGGTACTGCTCCGGATGCTGCCAGACCATGATACGGGATGCCTGGTACTGCTGCAGGATTCCGGAATCCGAAAGCGTCACCGCAGAAAATGCCAGGAACAGAAGGAGCAGGATTATTCCCGCAAAGAAGCGGCGGTTTGGCGACGCCACAAACATCATCACAAACAGGATGCCGGCGATGATCAGGCCGGAACTGAGGTTGTTGATGGCAACCAGCAGAGTACAGGGACCGCATATCATGATGAATGCGATGATCGTTCTCGACTTGACGACTCCTTTGCCTGCGTAATACAGAATCATCACCGCAGCCAGAATCACCGCGATTTTCACCAGCTCGGTCGGCTGAAACAGGGAATGGCCCCCGATGCCGAACCACCGCTTCTTGCCGTTGAACTCAATACCGAACGGGGTAAAATCAACGAGAATCATCAGAAGGGTCACCAGGACAATCCAGAGCATATAGTGCTTCAGGAGCACATGATAATCGACCAGTGTGGCGGCAGCCATGAACACCAGGCCTACGGCCAGGAATTCTGCCTGCCTTTTGACATAGAACGAGCCATCACCCAGTTTCATGTCCGCTGAATAGTAACTGGCGCTGTAGATCATGATCAGACCGAACAGAGAGAGGAACAGAATCACA